>CAVFKJ010000104.1:0-3734 GCA_963623125.1 Clostridium sp. CAG:217 | reverse complement strand
CCTTTAAAAATAAACCTTTACGCATAATCTCCTCTTTCTATCTTTATAGACAAGAAGTATTATACTTTTAAAACACGACTAAAACATATTGATTTATCAACTTTTTACAAATATTTAACCATCTTAAGTATCATATCTAAATATGACAGTTTTAAATATGTCATATTTGGATATGATGTTGTTCCTGATATCTATTTCTAACTTTTATTCTACTGTAACTACCTTAGCTAAATTTCTAGGCTTATCAACATCTCTTTTTAAGATAATAGCCAAGTTTTTAGCCAATAATTGGAAATACACTATACATGCCAACTCTAGATTATCCTCACTATCCTTAGGCAAAATATATGTTTCCTTAATTTGCTTAGTATCTAAATTCTCACTAGTAATAAGAATTACTCTGCTTTTTCTAGAAGCACACTCTTTCAAATTGTTAATCGACTTTATATTAAGCCGTTTATTTAAACTAAGACCAAATACCACACTATCTTCGTCAACTAAGGCAATAGGACCATGTTTAATTTCACCAGCCATATAAGTATTAACATTTAAATAAACTAGTTCTTTAATCTTCAAGGCTGCCTCTAAAAGACTAATATAATCACACCCTCTACCAAGTAAAAAGATTTTCTTTTTATAAATACTCTTAGCCAAATCTCTAATACTATCTTCATCGTCTAGAATCCTACTAATTGTTAAAGGTAAACTATATAGTTCTTTTACCTTCTCCTTCACCTCATCTTTAGTCACTACGTTTTTAATCAAAGCTAAATAATAGGCAAATAATTTAAGAATAAGAAGCTGTGATGTATAGGCTTTACTAGAAGCTACCGACATTTCTCTTCCTGCAAGAGAGAGTAAATGATAATCACTAATATGAACAAGCTCGCTGTTTTCAACATTAACCAAAGCTAATAGTTTAGCCCCATAAGTCTTACCATATTTACTAGCTTCTATCGTATCAATAGTTTCACCAGATTGGGATAAAGCTATAAGCAAAGTCTTATCGTCAATAAAATGTTCATGATAATTAAATTCACTCGCAACCGAAACGTTACACTCTACCTTGGCATACTTTTCGATAATTTCCTTAACAAAAAGACACGCATGATAACTTGTACCACAGGCAATCATTTCAATCTTATTGATTTTCTTAAGTTCACTCTTATCTAAATCAAAGGAAGGCAAATCATCCTTAACATAGTGACTTAAACAGCCTCTAATTACACTAGGCTGTTCATGAATCTCCTTATCCAAATAACTATCATAGTTACTAATGTCTAAATCAACATTCTCACTTAACTTGTGACTCTTTGGCTTTACATTATTTAAATTTAAATCATAGACCTTAATACTATCACTTATTACTAGAATTTGATCTTCTTCTAAGACAAAGTAATTCTTAAAAAACCCATTTAACGGTAAGGTTTCACTTGCAATTAAATTCTCTTTTTGATTACTAGCATAAACAAGAGGACTAACATGTCTAATCGCATAGATATGTCCATCAAAATCATCAAACATCATAAGCAAGGCATAAGTACCCTTCAAAATAGTTCTTACTTTCTTAATTGTAGACAATGGATCTCCATCATATAGCTTATTTAAAAGACTACATACAACCTCACTATCCGTCTGCGACTTTAAATCATCTAGCTTATATTCTTGAATGATTTCTTTATAGTTTTCAATAATACCATTATGAACAAGAGTAACCTTTCCAACCTTAAAAGGATGCGCATTTCTATCAGAAACCACACCATGGGTTGCCCATCTTGTATGACCAATTCCACAATGACCAATAATATTCTTATCCTTTAGCTTATTTTCCAAATCACTTGTTCGACCAGCTAACTTATATACCCTAACTTTTCCACTATGAAAAAGGGCTACACCAACACTATCATAACCCCTGTATTCAAGAAGCTTAAGGCTACTTATTAGCTTGTCATAGGCATTATTAAAACCTACATAACCAATAATTCCACACATAATTTTCTCAACTTTCTATTATAAATTTTTAATTATTCTCTTTTTCTATTAGATTGCCTCTGTTTTAAGATTACTCCTATATTTAACAATCTATACGTAGTAGAAACTACGGAAGGTACCCGCCGAATTTTCGATAAACCTTCTCCTCGTTAACCCACCAAAGGGTTCTTGGCGCTAGTTGAGAAATAGATATCTTTCAAAGAACAACATCTAAATTATATACAAAATAAAACAACTTGTTAAATTCGATTACTATTTATAATCCAGTACCCCTTACGATTAGAACCAACTCTAGTAATTAGCTTTTCATCAACCATCTTGCCTGTATAATATTTAACTTGGCTAATGGATAATCCAAGTCTATTGGCGATCTCATTTCCAGTTATATACGGATTCGCCTTAATTATGTTTAATATTAAATCCTCTTTAGTTTCATTTAAAGATTGCCCATAAAATTCAATATCATTATTTTGAATAGGCTGATGATCTTGACTTCTATAAATATTTACAGTTAATTCTGTTTCGCCACCTAAAAAACTAGGCTCTTTTAATCCCACATCAACAACACTTTTAATAATTCTTGGTATTCCTCGTCCCCACGCTTCTATATAATTTAAATATTGCAAGATATGTGCCAAAGCTTCATTTCTAATTGTTGAATTACCGTTTTTCATTTTCGAAATAGTTTGACCTAAAGGAAGCTTACCTGGCGAAGTTACCTCTAGCCTATCATCATATAAAGCTACCTTAACACTATTTCTATCAATATAACTCCTATGTGCAAAAGCATTCACAACAAGTTCTCTTATTGCATATATTGGAAGTTCATATTTATTGTTTCTTGCAAGTCCATCAAAACTAGCAGACATTTTGATGTTTCTTAAAATAAACTGATAAGCATAATTTATTTGTTCATAAACCGGTCCAGAATACTCTTTCATATCTAAGACCTCAGTTCTATCGGTTCCTTTAAATAAAGCGCATTGCACAGTATTTGGGACAACAGGCGATCCTACCAACATAGCATAAGCATTAGTTGGATAAATAACACCATCTTTTTCAATCAAAACGCCCCATGAAATTAGTTGGTTTTTACTCAAAAGTTCTACATTGTCTTTTTCTATAGCACTTCTACAATTTTCTAGTGCAACATCCCTTAAAGAATTACATAATTTACTAATATCACTTTCATTAACACTGATTTCTGGACAAATAGTCTTATCAAAAAAACGATTGCTACCTTCAAACATCAATTCTTTAACCATCGCCATTTCAGCCTGCCTTGTAGTACCTGCAACGCGAATAAAAGTTCCATTCTCAATTCCAAGTGATTTTATATGATAAGGTTTTTGCCAACCAGGATATACTTCCACCACAATAATCGTCTTATTTTTTAAAGTCTCTAAATATACATTGGGAATTATTGCAGGCTCACAACTAGCAAATATGGCATTTGTAATCGCGTCTTTGATTTTAAAGGCATCATCATTATTTACTCCAATCACATTTAAACTATTATCTTCTACACCAAATATTATTTTTCCACCACTGCCATTGGCAAACGCAACCACTGTCTTTAAATATTTCTTATGATCATTTGGCAATTCTTTTTTAAATTCAATGTTTAATGTTTCACCATTCTTAATTTCTTCTAAAAGCATATTGATGGCACCTCCATAAACCAGTTACATTTTATCATATTAAACAGACAGTTTGGTCTAATTGGTCTAACTTTGGTCTAA
>CAVFKJ010000103.1:0-4385 GCA_963623125.1 Clostridium sp. CAG:217 | reverse complement strand
ACTTGAATTGATAAATCCTTATTGGCATCAATAAACTTAACCAGTATAGGAAAAGTATCATTACGACTACCAAGATATTCTTTATGTATATCTAGCACTTCTTTTAAAGACTTTCCAGTATATTCTCCATCCCCAACATAACTTAAACCATCAGGATGAACACTAGCCTCCCAACTTTCAGCTAAAGGAGAGATATCACATTCTTTATTAAAATCTTTCTTAAGTCTATCTCCTCCCCATAAATAATCCTTATAAGCAGGAATTAGACTAAATGGCTTATTTAAGTTCATGTTTATGCTTATCTAAAACGGAAATATTATCACCAAGTTGAACCTCAATAAGCTCAAGCTCACTATCCGCAATAATAGTATGTTTACAACCCCTAGCCATCGTAATAACATCGCCTGCCTTAACCTTATTTTCCATGCCATCAACAATTGTTCTACCCTCACCCTTAGTGATAGTCCAAATCTCATCTCTAAAATCATGGCTATGATAATTCATTTGATGTCCCTTATTTAAAGTAACCTTAATAGTTAAAGAATCCTTTTCAATATCCAAGACTCTAAAACTACCCCAAGACTTCTCAGCATACATCACTCTATTTTCAAGCTTATCAACATAAGGCTTAATGTAGCTTGATTCCTTTTTATCAGAAACAAGCAAACCATCAGGACTTAAGGCAACAACCATATCCTTAAGGCCCATACATAAAACAGGAATATTTAATTCATTTACTACATGACTATTAACACATTTATCATCAAAGATTGCTTGACCAATAGAGTTAGAATCCATTGCCTCTGTTAAAGTATTCCAAGTACCAAGATCCTTCCACTCACCCTTAAAACGCATTACTTCAATCTCTTTTTCCTTTTCAACTACCGCATAGTCAAAAGAAATCTTATTTAAAGTCTCATATTTATTAAATAAGTCGTTATAGTCTTTAAAATCAATTAATTCATGCGCTCTATTTAAAACATAGCCAAGTTTAAAACCAAAGACACCACCATTCCATAAAGCACCCTTGGCAATATATTCTTTGGCAAGTTCTTCACTTGGTTTTTCCTTAAAGACATCAACACTAGATACATCAGCCTTAGTTTTAGGAATAATATAACCATACTTTTCACTAGGATAAGTAGGCTCCATTCCCCTTAGAACTAGATTACTCTTACTATTTTTAACAAGCTCATCTAACTTTTCTAAAGCTTTAAAATAATCATCTTCAACATAAGGATCAACCGGACATACAATAACACTATCATCTTCCTTTACACCTTCAATGTCTTTAAGATAAGCACAAGCCAAGGCGATAGCTGGAAAAGTATCTTTACGACACGGTTCAAGAGAAACACCAACGCTTTCATTAAGTTGGTTGTTTATAGTTGAAACTTGGCTTTTACTTGTGGCAATAGTGATATTAGCACCTACATCAATTTCTTTTACCTTGCGATAAAATCTTTGAATCATTGATTCTAAAGAACCGTCTTCTTTATGAAAAATCTTAATAAATTGTTTACTTCTAATATCATTAGACAAAGGCCAAAGTCTTTTACCAGAACCACCAGATAACAAAACTATATTCATCGCTCAGCCCTCATTGGATTATTTAAGAAGTCTTCATAAGAAAGTCTTAAGCCATCTTCAAGCTCCGTCTTATAAGTCCAACCAAGCTTTGTAGCCTTAGAAACATCAAGCAACTTTCTAGGTGTACCATTTGGCTTACTAGTATCCCATTTAATAGTTCCCTTATAGCCAACAACCTTCGCTACAAGTTCAGTTAATTCTTTAATTGTTAGTTCCTTACCTGTACCAGCATTTACGGTTTCATTTCCTGAATAATTATTCATAAGAAAAACACATAGATTTGCTAAATCATCTACATATAAGAATTCTCTTAAAGGTGAGCCATCCCCCCAACAAGTAACTTCACTTAAATTATTAACTTTAGCTTCATGAAATCTTCTAATTAAAGCCGGTACAACATGAGAATGCGTTGGATGATAATTGTCATTTGGACCATATAGATTAGTAGGCATAACACTAATATAATCAGTACCATATTGTCTATTTAAAAATTCACAATACTTTAAGCCAGAAATCTTGGCCAATGCATAAGCTTCATTAGTCTTTTCTAGTTCACTAGTTAAAAGACAATCTTCTTTCATTGGTTGAGGAGCAAGTCTAGGATAGATACAACTAGATCCTAAAAATTCTAATTTCTTACAACCATTTTGATATGCACTATGAATAACATTCATTTCAAGTGTCATATTATCATACATAAAATCAGCTAAAGCCTCACTATTGGCAATAATGCCACCAACCTTAGCAGCTGCTAAAAAGACATATTCGGGTTTTTCTTCTTCAAAGAACTTTTCTACTTCTAGTTGCCTAGTTAAATCTAGTTCTTTATGACTACGGGTAATAATATTGTGGTAGCCTTGTCTATTTAGTTCTCTAACAATAGCGCTACCAACCATACCCTTATGTCCAGCAACATATATTTTTGCGTCTTTTTCCATTGTCATATTATTTAACAACTCCCTTCTCAAGATATTCTTCTAAATTTGTGCGAATATGTTCTTCAGCTCTTTCAACCGCAACTTTTTCCATATCATGTTTTGTCATAAGTTCTACTAATTCTTCAAAACTAGTCTTTGTAGGATTCCAACCAAGCTCTGTTTTAGCTTTTGTAGGATCACCCCATAAATTAACAACATCAGTAGGACGATAAAAATCAGGACTAACTTCTACAAGTACTCTACCTGTTGCCTTATCAATACCTTTTTCTTCCATACCACTACCAGTCCATTCAAGTTCTATTCCGGCATGATGGAAGGCAAGCGTTGCGAATTCTCTTACAGAATGTTGCACACCTGTGGCAATGACAAAGTCTTCAGGAGTATCATGTTGTAGAATTAACCACATACATTCAACATAATCTTTGGCATAGCCCCAATCACGTAAAGAATCTAAATTACCTAGATATAATTTGTCTTGTTTACCTTGGGCAATTCTAGCGGCAGCTAGTGTAATCTTGCGGGTAACAAAAGTCTCACCACGTCTTTCAGACTCATGATTAAACAAGATGCCTGAGCAACAAAACATACCATAAGCCTCTCTATATTCCTTAACAATCCAATAACCATATTGTTTAGCTACAGCATAAGGAGAATAAGGGTGGAAAGGTGTATTCTCATTTTGAGGAACTTCTTCTACCTTTCCATATAATTCAGAAGTACTAGCTTGATAAATTCTACAAGTCTTTTCAAGGCCACAAACTCTAGCAGCTTCAAGCACTCTTAAAACACCTGTTGCCACTACATCGGCTGTATATTCTGGTACATCAAAAGATACTTGAACATGGCTTTGAGCAGCCAAGTTATATATTTCATCAGGTTTAATTTCACCAATTATCTTAACCAAACTAATTGAGTCACCTAAATCACCAAATTTTAAATGGAAATGTGGCAATCCTTCTAAATGAGCAATTCTTTCTCTATAATCAACAGAAGATCGACGAATCATTCCATATACTTCATAGCCTTTTTCTAGTAAAGTTTCAGCTAAATAAGAACCATCTTGTCCAGTAACACCTGTTATTAATGCTTTTTTCATAAAATATTGACCTCTCTGTTTACAATTGTAAAGCACCATACCAACTAATTAAATAGACAAAATTGACATATTTTAGGATAATATTGACATGAAAGTTCAAAGTAAGCGTATCATTTATACACCAAGTAAATTTGCCAAAGAATCTTTAATTTATCTACAAGAAGCTGGAACATCAAAAACACTGTCATTAAACAAGAATACAAGAACTAAATTAAACTCCTATCTTTTCTTTATTGTCCTAGAGGGAAATGGAACCTTAATCTATAAAGATAACGAATATAAATTAAGTGAAAATTCTTGTGTTTTTATTGATTGTAAATATAAACATACCCATATTTCCGATAATTTCAAAATAGCTTGGATACACTTTTATGGCAAGGAAATAAAAGATATCTACAATAAATATCTTGACCGTAATGGTAAGTTCGTCTTTAAGACAAACAATATAAACGAATATTCAAAGATTATTGACAACATTATAGAAATCGCCAATAGTGAAAGCTTTATAAAAGATATGGAAATCTATAGTAACATTACTAGTCTTTTAACCAAAATTATGAAGGAAACAATTTATAATGATGATTCTAAAAAGAAGTATAACCTCGAAGATATTCGCAAATATTTAGATGAAAACTATACTGGTGAAATTAGTTTAGATAACTTGTCCAATACTTTTTATATCAATAAATTTTATTTAACTAGAGCTTTTAAGGATAAGTATGGTATTACTATCAATAACTATCTATTGGATAAAAGAATTA
>CAVFKJ010000102.1:0-9429 GCA_963623125.1 Clostridium sp. CAG:217 | reverse complement strand
AAATAAGCCAGTTAGTGTAGAAATTTATAAAGATACTAAGCAAGATGAAGAAATCGATAACATTTTTTCGGAAATATTAGCTAATGAGAATTTGATTGATGATTTTATTAGTAATAATGATTTAAAAGATGAAGATCAAGAAACTTGCGAAGAAACAAATGTAAATATGTCTTCTAATGAATTTAAGCAAATCTTAGAGGATGTTTTGGGCGATGTTTATAACAAGATAAACAAGAGTAATGATGAAATCATTGAGAAGTTCAAGGATATTGAAAAAGAATTAGAAAGTCAAAAGGCTATTATTGAAAGTAAGAAAGAAACTGATGAAATTCTTGATACCAAATATGAGCCTGTTTCTACACCAGAAGATGTTAAAAACAATAATACAAAAGATGACGTAGTATCTAATTACTTTAAGAATTTAAATGAGTCGTTTAGTTTGAAAGAAGACAAGGATGATGAAACTGTTCAAGATGATACAGAATTAGATCCTTTTGTAACTGTAGATGATATTTTAACTTTAGAAGATAATAAACAAGATGATGAGGAAGTTGATTTAACGGATGATAAGAAGGTTGGCGTATCTTTATTAGATCCGGAATATATCGAAGCTTTCCATAATCGTCCAATAGAAGATATGTTTGTCTTAAATCCTTGTTTGGATGCCCTAGAAGAACAAGAAAAGGCTGAGGCTTTAAGAAAAGAAACTGAGGCTAAGGAAAAAGAAGCTAGGGAAAAGGCTAAGATTGAAAAGGAATTAGAAGATATCTTTGGTGAATTTTTAGATGTTCCGGAAGAAAAAGAGGAACCAAAACCTGAAGAACCTATCGAAGAGAACAATGAAGAAGAGCCATTTAAATCTTTTGTGGATCAAGAATATATTGATGAATATAATAATCGTCCAATAGAAGATATATATATTACAAATCCTAGTCTTGATTATGTTGAACAACAAGAAAAGGAAAATGCAAAAAAACAAGAAGAGGATAATCAAGAGGCTGAATTAATAGAAGAAGATACTATTAATGTTGATGAAATTAAAAATAAGGCCTTAAGAGATCTTGAGAAGCAAATTCTTGAAAGTGAAAAGCTAGAAGAAGAGTTACAAGCTTCTTTAGAAGAAGTAGATAATTATAAACAAGAGGATGAAACTATATCATGTAAAGAGTATTTAGATGATTATAATAAGCGTTCTATTGAAGATATCTATATCGCTAATCCTGGTGCAGACCAGCAAGAGGCTCAATTAGAAGAAGAATCAGAGGAAGAAAATAAAGAAGCAATAGAAGAAGAATCTAGTGATGAGGCTAGTAAGGCTATTGATGAAATACTTGATTTAATTGATGAGGATTTTTCTAGTTTAGGTGAAGATAATAACGCTTTTATTAATCAAGAATATTTAGATGATTATAACGCACGTCCTATTGAGGATATCTACATCGCTAATCCTGGTGCTAGTGAAGAAGAAACTAGTGAAGACTTGGATATTGAAAACTTAGAATTAGAAGAAATCAATAATGAAATCACTGATGATTTATTGGATATTGATAGTGAGCAGTTTGATGATTCAAAGGACGAAACTTTAAACATTAATCAAGAATATATTGATGAATATAATAATCGTCCAATAGAAGATATTTATATCGCTAATCCTGGTGCTTTACAAGAAGATGAAGAAATAACTATAGAAGAGCCTATATTAGAAGAAGCTAATGATGAGCCTTCTAAAGAAGATTTAGTCCAAGATAACAATGATGAAGCAATAGCTTGTGAAGAAAAACAAGTTAAAGAAGAAAAACTTGATTCTGTTTCTGATTTATTAAATGAATATGATGATAATATTTCTGAGGAAATTGAAAGTAAGAAATTAAGACAAGAAGAATTAAGAAGAGAGATTTATAATTCTATTAAATCTATTTACCCTTATTTGTCTAATGGCTTTATAAAGGGTGTATATGATTTAAAAGATTCTTTAGCTAATGATTATAAAGAAGACGAAGAAATTATTATTTTACATCGTTTACATTTTAAGGATGTTGTAGGCTTAAGAAAGTTTGTTGATATTATACTTAGCCATGATTATTTGGTTAATGTTGATGAAAAACAAATGATTGTTGATACATTTAAGGAACACATTAATAGTGATGGCAAGATTTTGACGGATATATTTGAGGTTGCAAATCAAGCTAAGTTATTAACTGGTGAATATGAAGGATATCGCATTATTGAAAAGGATGCGTAATAGTAGGAGGAAAATTTTATGACAGACAAGAACCCTTATGAGAATCATGATCAAATAGATATTCCTGATTTCTCATCTATTAAACCAAAGGAAGATGATATTGATCGTTCCATCTTTAAGATGAATGATGATGAGGACAATTACCAAGAAAATGAAGATGATGAAGAGTACTATGATGACGATGAGGAAGATGAAGGCGGTGGCTTAGTACCCAGAAAGTCTACGCTTGTTGTTGGTTGCATTGTACTTGTATTATTGTTAGTTTTGGCAATATTTGGCATTGTTTGGGGCATTAGTAAGAATAAAGCATATTCTAGTTTAAAGAGTGAATATGATACTTATAAGACTACAACTGCTGCTCAAATTACTGAATTAAATAACAAGATTACCGAGCTTCAAACACAAGCTAATTCTAGTACAAACAATTCTTCTTCTGATTCTACTTCAACAAGTGGTGATACTTATAAAGTTACTGCTGAAAGTGGTATCAATGTAAGAAGCGGACCAAGTACTTCTTATGATAGAGTAAGTTATAGTTCTTTATCTAGCGACTTACAAGCTTCTTTAACTAATGATAGTGGTAATGCTAAGGCAGCAAATGGTGCTACTATCAAAGTATTAGAGATTGTTAATGATAGCGATTCAGACATTGGCTCTGATTGTAAGTGGGGTAAGCTTGCCGATAACGTTTATGTAGTTATCAACTACTATGGTGAAGATTGGGCAAGTAAACAATAATTAAACAAAAAAGTCATCCTTGGATGACTTTTTATTTGTAGCCATAGCTTTATTTGGTAAAATAGTAGGGATGAAAGACTATATAAAAATAAGAGGTGGCAAAAGACTAAGTGGAGAAGTTGAAATCTCTTCTAGTAAGAATGCTACTGTAGCAATACTTCCTGCTGTAGTTTTAGCTAGTGAAATAGTTAAACTATATGATGTACCGAATATTGAGGATATCAATGCTTTGGTTAATCTTCTTAAGAAACTTAATATTAAAGTAGAAGAGAAGAATGATTCTTTTACGATTGATCCAACTGAAATCCAAAATGTGGTTTTAGATGGTGAAGAAGTTAGAAAACTTAGGGCTTCATATTATTTTATGGGCGCTTTACTTGGCCGTTTTAAGCATGTTAAGATGCTTTATCCAGGTGGCTGTAACTTAGGCCCTAGACCGATTGATTTGCATTTAAAGGGCTTTGAATCTTTAGGGGCCAAGATCATTACAGATGGTGAAAATATTCAAATTGATGCTGAAGAATTAATTGGTGATGAAATCTATCTAGATATCGCTTCTGTTGGTGCTACGATTAATATTATGTTGGCAGCTGTTTTTGCCAAGGGTCGTACCATAATTCGTAATGCAGCTAAAGAACCAGAGATTATTGATTTATCAAGTATGCTTAATAAAATGGGCGCTAGAATACGTGGCGCTGGTACAAGTGATATTGTAATTGATGGGGTTGATCGTTTAAAAGGTTGTATACATGATATTATTCCTGATCGTATTGAAGCTGGTACTTATATTTGTTTAGCGGCAGCAGTTGGCGATAATATTGTGGTTAAAAATGTTATTCCTCAACACTTAGAGGCTCTTCTTTCAAAGCTAGAAGAAATGGGCGTTGATATGGAAGTTGGTAGTGACTATGTCAAAGTATTAAGTGCCAACAATTTAAAATCAATTGATATTCAAACTTTAACTTTCCCTGGTTTTGCGACTGACTTACAACAACCTATTACACCATTATTGTGTAGTGCAACTGGTGTTTCTAAGGTCGTTGAAACAATCTATCCAGAACGTTTTAAACATTGTTATGAATTGAATAAAATGGGCGCATCTATCGACGTTGGTGAGGCTAGGGCGACAATTCTTGGCCCTACTAAATTAAAAGGTGCCAAGGTAAAGGCTACAGACTTAAGGTGTGGGGCAGCTTTAATTATTGCGGGTGCTATGGCATCTGGTGAAACAATTATTAATGATGCTTACCATATATATCGAGGCTATGATAATGTTGTTGAAAAGCTAAGAAAACTTGGAGCGGATGTTGAATGAGCGAGAGTAAGATTATAATTGGAACAGCTTTAAATGATCATTTACGTTTCTATTTAGGCGATACAACAAAACTTGTTGATGATGCCGGTAAAATTCATGATTGTTGGCCTACTTCTTTAGCGGCTCTTGGTAGAACAATGTCGGTTACAGCTTGCCTTGGCTTGATGGAAAAAGATGCGGATGAGACTATTACGGCTACTATTAATGGTGGTGGCAGCATCGGTACTATCATGGCATGTGGTGATAGTTTGGGCAATGTCAAGGGCTTTGTAGGAGATAATCATTGTTATCTTAAGTACAATGAATCAAATAAATTAGCTGTTGGTTTAGTTGTTGGTAAAAATGGCTATTTAAAAGTATTACGTAACTTAAAAAATAAAGGAAATTATACTAGCCAAGTACCTTTAGTAAGTGGTGAGATAGGTGATGATTTTGCCTATTATTTTAATGTGTCTGAACAAAGACCCAATGTAGTATCAGTTGGTGTTTTGGTGGATACTGATTATTCTTGTAAGTCAGCTGGAGTTTTAATAATGGAACTTTTACCTGACCATAGTGAAGAAGATATTTGTTATCTTGAAAATCTTACTAAGAAGTTAGAGCCTATTTCTAGCGTTATAGAAAAAAATAATAATTTAAATGAATATATAAATAATTTGTTTTCTGATGCCAAGATTCTTGAGGAACATGAAGTTAGATATCACTGTAACTGTTCTAAAGAGAAATTTTTGGCTAATCTTTTAACTCTTCCAAAGAAGGATTTAGTTGATTTGGCAAGTGATGAAAAGATTGAAGTAAAATGCGAATTTTGCGAAAAAGAATATACCTATGATAAGGATGATATTGCCTTACTTATGAAATATGCTGAAAAAAATAGGTAATGTAGAACTTAAAAATCCTTTAATCATAGCTCCTATGGCTGGAGTTACTAACGCTGCTTTTAGAGAGCTTTGTCTTGAATTTGGAGCGGGACTGGTATGTTGTGAGATGGTATCAGACAAGGCTATCTTTTATAAAAACGAAAAGACGGCTAAGATGCTTGATGTAGGTGATGGCCATCCAGTTAGTCTACAACTTTTTGGTAGTGATATAGATACAATGGCTTACGCTACAAGATATTTAAATGATAATAGTGCTTGCGACATTATTGATATCAATATGGGCTGTCCTGTTAATAAGGTAATTAAAACTGGTGCTGGCAGTGCTTTAATGAGGGATGAGGATAAAGCGGTCGAAATTGTTAAAACAGTATTAGCTAATACAAGTAAGCCAGTTACCGTTAAAATGCGTTTAGGTTTTGACTGCAGTCATAAAAACTTTCTTTCATTGGCTAAAAAATTAGAACATACTGGCATTAAGGCAATCACCTTACATGGACGTACACGTAGTCAAATGTATGATGGTAAGGCTGATTGGGATAGTATAAAATTATTAAAAGAAAGTATTTCTATTCCGGTGATTGGTAATGGTGATATTAAAACCCTTAATGATTACATCAATCACAAAGATGATTGTGATGCCATAATGGTTGGTAGAGGTATTATTGGTAATCCCTTCTTAATTAAAGAAATAAACGATTATGAAGTGGGCAAAAGTGATTTAGGGGTATCTTATAGGGAACGCATTGAAATGTGTCTAAAACACGCTTTAAAGCTCATTGATTTAAAGGGTGAGATGATTGCGATTAGAGAAATGCGCGGGCTTGGACCACATTATATTAGTGGTTTATACAATAGTTCTGTTGTTAAGAATAAAATGTCTATGATTGAAACTTATAAGCAGTTAGAAGATTTATTAAGTGATTATAAAAAGGAATTGGATGAGGTTAATTTATGAAGATTGGACAATTTTCAGATTCATTTTTGCCAATTGTAGATGGAGTTGGTAGAGTAGCTTATAATTATTGTCAAACACTTGGTGAAAAAGGTGAAGAAGTCTATGCGATAGTGCCGATGGAAGACATGGGCTATCGTGGTAATTTTCCTTTTGATGTGGTTGATTATTATAGTACAGTAGTTCCTACTACCGTATATAACGCTGGTGTACCTTTGCTGGATGCCCATTATGATAAAAGACTAGAAATGACAAAGCTAGATATTGTTCATGTCCATACCCCTTTTATAGCTGGCTTACAGGGCATTAAATATGGCAAAAACAAGAATGTTCCAATTGTCGGTTCTTTCCATTCTAAATATTATGATGATTTTTTGCAGATTACTGGATCTAGACACTTAGCTAAGTTTGGCACTGATGTAATTGTTAATTTTTATAATAAATGTGATGAAGTTTGGACAGTTTCGGAAAATTCAGCGGATACTTTAAGGTCTTATGGTTATCAAAGAGAAATTAAAGTTATTGAAAATGGCATGGATATCAAGGATATTGATTATACTTTGGCTATAAAGGCTAAAAAACACTTTAATTTGAACTTTAATCCTGTTTTGTTGTATGTTGGTCAAATGAATTGGAAAAAGAATATCAAGAGGATTTTAGAGGCTTGTGCTTTAGTTAAAAAAGATGGTATACCATTTCAACTTGTTTTAGCTGGAAAAGGCCCTCATGAAGAGGAAATAAAAGAGTATGCTAAAGAAATTGGCATTGAAAAGGAAACTATTATAACTGGTCATATCTATGATGAAGATTTATTAAATGGTTTATATGCATTAGCTGATTTATTTGTTTTCCCATCTTTATATGATACTTATTCTATGGTGGTAAGAGAGGCGGCCAACGCTAGAACGGCATCAGTGGTAGTTAAAGATAGTGCGCCTAGTGAATGTATTAAGGATAAAGAAAATGGATTATTGTGTCTTGATAATAGTGAGAGTCTTCATGAAGTATTAAGGGATGCCTTAAAGAATCCAGATTATATGGTAAAACTTGGCATTGAGGCAAAGAAGACTATTCCTGTTTCTTGGAATACGGTTATTGATGAAGTAATTGATCGATATAAGATTGTGATTGATAACTATAACAAAGGGCTTAAATAGCTCTTTTTAAATAGTTAAACAATAAAAAAATCTTCTTTCGAAGATCTTGTTAACAATAATGGTGCCGACAACAGGAATTGAACCCGTAACCTACTGATTACAAATCAGTTGCTCTACCAATTGAGCTATGTCGGCGCAAAATAAATGGTGGAGGTTAACGGGCTCGAACCGCTGACCCTCTGCTTGTAAGGCAGATGCTCTCCCAACTGAGCTAAACCTCCAGCGCTTATTTACTTTACCATATTTTTTTGAGGGTTGTCAACTAATATTTGATAAAAAACTTGAAAAAATTCCTAAACCTGAAATTATCGTACCTATACTAGAGAAAACATTGGCAAATACTACGACTAATAGTATCCTTGTTACTCTATTTTTCCAAAAGCCTTTAAATGTTGAAGTATCTTGAGCGATATCTTCAAAATCTTTTACTTTTGGTTTTCTAATTAAAGTCTCCACAAGTCCAGCAAACCATCCAGCTGCTAGTAGGGGATTTAAAGAAGTGATTGGTGCCATTACAAAGGCGGTCAAGATGCTTAATGGATGGCCAAGGGCTAATAGTGTACCAATAGCGCTTAATGTACCATTCCATAGTATCCAAGATTTTATTTGACTAATACCAACATCTTTATTGGTTATCAGTGTGTAAACCACCATACCGATAATTAATAGTGGAATAAGCCATTTAATAACTGTACCAATTCCCTTTTTCTTATTTACTATTTCTAGTGCTTTTGTATCAATGTCTTTATCAAGATTATTTTCGACCCCTTTTGCATGAGCTGCACCAATAATGGCGACAATTTTTTTGCCAGGAGCGTTTTTAATCTTACTTGAAAGATATTGATCTCTTTCATCTACAAGTATTTTTTTAACAACCGGAAATTCTTTGCCTACTTCATTAAGTGCACTCTCTAAAGCGTCAGCTTGTTTTAAACTAGCTAAGTCTTCTTCCGATAGTTCTTCATCATCAAAGATGGAGCTAATGATCGAAACAAGTAACTTAGATTTTTCCCATAGGCCTAGATTATTCCAAATTCTTGAAAAAGTTAATTTAATTGGTCGATCAGCTAAAACTAAAGGGATATTTAATTCTTCACTTTGTTTTATGCCTTCAATCATTTCTCCACCTGATGAAGAATCCATGTTTTTGGCCATCCTTCTTTGAAAAGAAGAAAGGATGATATTTACCAAAAGAAAACCAACTTTCTTTTCTTTGATTATTTTACTAATATCTTGGTTACGCCAATCGTTAGGATTTTTTAGTTTGTTATAACGATCTTCATCAAGTTCAATACAGATTGCATCAGGTTTAACTTCTTCGATGCATTTTTTAACATCTTCAACGCTATTTTTAGATACATGAGCTGTTTTAACAAGATAAATTTCCTTATCTTGATATAAAAGTTTCACAATATTTTCATTCATGTTTTTATTGTATCGCATTTGTGCTATTGAGTAGTATGCTATAATAAAAATCGTTTATAAGAAGGAGGAGACGATGCCTGATTATAATATAAACTTAACATTACAAAACATCTGGTATGTATTTAGAATCGTATTAGATATAGGAATTATGACCTTTATCTTGTATTATGCAATAAATTTTGTTCGAAATAATAGCCGTACAATACAAATCTTTAAGGGCATTATTTTTGTCTTAATTTTCAATGGTTTAGCTAGATTACTAGGACTTTCAACAGTTCAATATTTTTCTAATATGTTAATCAGCTGGGGTTTTTTGGCTGTTATTATTATCTTTCAACCAGAAATTAGAGGTGCATTAGAGAGAATTGGTAAGACTAACGCTTTTAGTAAGATTACTAATCTATTGGCTAATGAAAAAGAAGACTTGGTTAATCAAATTTATGAGGCTACTATTGTTTTATCACAACAAAAAGTTGGTGCTTTAATTTCCATTGAACAATCATCTTCTTTACAAGACTATATCAAAACCGGTATTGCGGTTAACGCTACGGTTTCTAAAGAATTATTATGTTCTATCTTTATGACTACTACACCACTTCATGATGGTGCGGTAATTATTCAAGGTGACAAGATTGCTTGTGCTAGTGCTTACTTTCCTCCTACTGGTATTAATCTAGCTAGTAGATATGGGGCAAGACATAGAGCCGGACTTGGTATTT
>CAVFKJ010000101.1:0-11856 GCA_963623125.1 Clostridium sp. CAG:217 | reverse complement strand
GCCTAAGCCTATAAAACTAATAAAAATTATTAGAAATAAGATTCTTATTTCTTTTCGTCTTTACCTTTTTTTGCTTTGTTTAATCTTTCTTTAATTTCAGCTCTTCTTTTTTTAATTCTCTCAAGTAAAAAATCTCTAATTTTCATGTCTTTCTCCTTCTTAACCATTAAACAAGAGAAAAAAATCTCTTTCTTTGGTTTAATTATAATCTACTGGTAAAAATAAAAATAGTTAAATAGTTGTAGAAATTATGATAGTTTTTGCACAAATTAAGTATATGAGTTTTTTACATCTAAAATATAGTCTATAATTTGCGTTTTGATATAATTTTTTCTAATGATATATAAACAAGTTTATAAGACAAATAGTAATCTTGATAATCTAGTCATGTATAGTGATGGAGAGTATTTGACTAGGCTTACTTTTATTAATGATGATGATGGAGTATTAATACATGATTTGCCAATATTTACTGATACTAAAAGGTGGCTTGATATGTATTTTAATGGTGTTGTTCCAAACTTTAAAATTAAATACAAGATTGAATATAAGAGTACTTTTCAAAAGGAGGTATTAGATATACTTTGTACTATTCCTCATGGTAGTACTATAAGTTATGGTGAAATAGCTAATAGAATTGCGTTAAATAGAGGAATAAAGAAGATGTCTGCGCAAGCTGTTGGCAGGGCGGTTGGATCCAATCCCTTGTGCATTATTATTCCTTGCCATAGGGTAGTAGGCAAAGACGGTAGTATGGTTGGTTATCATGATGGAATTAAGAATAAGATAGAATTATTGAGGCTAGAGAATGGAAAGATGTAAGTGGTGTAATTTAAAAAATCCGTTATATGTTAAGTATCACGATTTTGAATGGGGCATTTTAAATACTGATGAGCATTATCTTTATGAAATGTTGATACTAGAGTCTTTTCAAGCTGGCTTATCTTGGGAATGTGTTTTAAATAAACGTGATGATTTTAAAGAGGCATATGATAATTTTGATATTGATAAAGTAATTAAATATGATGAAAATAAGTTTAATGAGTTAATCAATAATAAAAAGATTATCCGTAATAAATTAAAGATTAAAGCTAGTATTAATAATTCACTTATTTTTAAAGATATTAAAAATGAATTTGGTAGCTTTTATAAGTATCTATTATCTTATTGGGATGGAAGGATTATTTATGAGTCTGATAAGACTGTTAATGGTCTATCTGACGCCTTATCAAAGGACTTAATTAAAAGGGGTATGAAGTTTGCTGGTTCAACAACTATTTATGCTTATTTACAGGCTATAGGTATCATAAATTCACATTTTAAATACTGTTTTCTATATAGGGATAATCAGTATAGGGATAATCAAGCTTAAAAAAGCTTGATTTTTTTAAAAGTAAGCATACAATATATCTTTGTTCAAAGGAGGTAAATGGATTATTTTAGATGAGTAAAAATAAGAAGATTAAAACATTAATACTATTCATCGTTTTACTTGTTTTGGCAAGTGTGGGGATTATTTTAACAAATGGTTTAGTTACCAAGAGTGAAACAATTCAAGAGACAATGAAGGATGCGGTTTTGCATGATATTGGCAAGATTAATTTTTTAGATAAAGAAGTTAATCCGGCTGTTGTATCGGCTTTTATGATTACCGCAATCATCTTGGTATTTGCCCTAATTGTGCGCTTGTTTGTGATTCCAAAGTTTAAGATGGTACCAGGGAAGTTTCAATCAGTTCTTGAAGAGTGGGTTAAATACTTTAGAGACTTAGGAACTAGCAATTCACCTGAGGCTCATGGCTTTTTGAACTTTTATTTGTTTGCAGCTGGATCTTATGTGTTCTTGAGTACTTTATTTGAATTATTTGGCATTCAAGCGATAAATACACATGGTGGATCTATTACTTTGCCTGCACCTCTTGCGGAT
Organism: Clostridium sp. CAG:217; assembly: GCA_963623125.1. GTDB lineage: Bacteria > Bacillota_I > Bacilli_A > Erysipelotrichales > Erysipelotrichaceae > Colivicinus. The sequence goes on along the minus strand of CAVFKJ010000101.1, from coordinate 9,930 downwards.
ATCAATGCGGCTATTGCCCTTGGTGTTACAAGTTATTTAGTAATTCTAATAGGTGGCGGAATCCATAATGGTCTAAAGGGCGTGGGTAGTACTTTAAAAGACTTTTCACTTCCAATATCAATGAGCTTCCGTTTATTTGGTGCGTTACTTAGTGGGCTATTGGTAAATGAATTAGTTTATTATTCACTATCTTTAAGTTTTGTTTTGCCGGTTGTTGTAGCGGTGTTATTTACTTTGCTACATGCGCTTATTCAAACTTATGTTTTAACGATGTTAGTGGCTTTATTTTATGGTGAAGCTTGTGAGAAAAAGAAAAAAGAAGATTGAGGAGATATTATGAAAAAAATGAAGAAAATTTTAGTTGTTTTGGCTTTAGTGTTTGCGGTTACTTTTACTACTGCCCCTGCTTTCGCGGATACAAACAGTAATCAAACAGTTTCTAGTGAGACTGGTGATAAGGCAAAGTCTGCAGCCTTTGTAGTGGGTGTTTCATCAGCTTGTGCTGCTATCGCTATGGGTATTGCGATTGCCAAGACAAGTGAATCTATTTCAAGACAACCTGAGGCTGGTGGACAAATTAGAACAGCTATGATGCTTGGTTTGGTTTTTATTGAAACTGTTGTTATTTATGCATTGATTGTTGCGATTTTGATTATCTTCGTCCTATAAGGGGAGCTTTATGAGTTTACCTTTAAATATTGATTTTCAACAAATCTTTTTACATTTTTTGAATTTTGTTATTTTAGCCTTTGGCCTATATTTTCTTTTATATAAGCCAGTTAAAGACTTTATGGACAAAAGAGAAAAATATTATAAGGATTTAGATAATGAAGCTAATAGTAAAAATAGCGAGGCTGATAAACTATTAGATGAATATAAAAATAAATTAGCTAGTGCTGATAAGGATATTGAAGATAAGAAGGAATCAGTTTTAAAACAAGCTTCTATTGAAAGCCAAAAGACTATTGATAAGGCTAAAAAGGATGCTGAACAAATTATTGAGGATGCAAAGGCAAGTGCTAAGAAGAAACATGATGAGATTGTAAATAGTGCTAATAAGGATATTACGGATTTAGCTATTAAGGCTACTAGTAAGCTTGTTGATAAGAGTATTGATGCTTCTTATGATGATTTTCTTAAGGCGCTTAAGAAGAAGGATTAGTTATGAAGGCTGTTTTATATGGTAGTAAAAGGCCAAATGATGATACTTTAGCTAAGTTTGAAGAATTTCTTAATGAGAAATATGGTGATGTCGAATTTGTTTTTAAACAAATGGATATCAAGAATGGTTTTAAGCTTGTTGTGGGTGATGAGGCATATTATTGGGATCCTAAAAACAAGTTTGAGCAATTAAAGGAAGAATGGAATAAGATTAAAACTAGCGAAGATGACATTATTCCTTTGCTTAAAGATTCTTTAAATAAGTGGACGCCAACTGCGATTGCTAAGGAAGTGGGTAGAGTACTTTCTGTTGGTGGTGGTATTGCGAAAGTATCGGGTCTTAGTAATGTAAAATATGGTGAAATACTTCTTTTTACCGATAATATTCGTGGCATGGTTCTCGATTTAAAGAAAGACTATGTTACTTGTATTTTATTTGGTGATGAAAGAGAAATTATTCAAGGCAGTGTTGTAAAAAGAACTCTAAAGACAGCAGGTGTACCAGTTGGTGATGGTTTCTTGGGCAGAGTAATTGATGCCTTGGGTAATCCAATAGATGGATTAGATCCAATTAGAGCTAAGGGTTATCGTCCTTTAGAGGTTGATGCGCCTAGCATTATGGAAAGAAGTCCAGTTAATAGACCTTTGAAGACGGGTATTTTAGCTATTGATTCAATGTTTCCTATTGGCAAAGGCCAAAGAGAACTTATTATTGGTGATAGACAAACTGGTAAGAGTGCTATTGCGTTAGATACTATTCTTAATCAAAAGGGTAAGGATGTAATTTGTATTTATTGCGCAATTGGTCAAAAGGCTAGTAGTGTTGCGGGTGTTGTAGAAAAGCTTAGAAAAAATGATGCCCTTAAATATTCGATCGTCTTAAGCGCTTGTGCAAGTGATAGTGCACCTATGCAATATATTGCTCCTTATGCAGCTACTTCCCTTGGTGAGTATTTTATGCATAATGGTAAGGACGTTTTAATTGTTTATGATGATTTAAGTAAACATGCGATTGCTTATCGTGCTTTGTCTTTATTAATGGAAAGAAGCCCAGGTAGAGAGGCTTATCCAGGTGATGTTTTCTATTTGCATTCTAGACTTCTTGAAAGAAGTGCTAATCTTGCAAGTGGGGGTAGTATGTCGGCTTTACCAATTGTTGAAACGCAAGCAGGTGATGTTTCAGCTTATATTCCTACTAATATTATTTCTATTACGGATGGTCAATTGTTCTTGGAAAGTAATTTATTTTTCTTAGGTCAAAGACCTGCCATTAACATTGGTCTTAGCGTAAGTAGAGTTGGTGGTGATGCTCAAAGTAAGGCTATGAAGAAGGCTACAGGTTCTATTCGTCTTGATTTAGCTCAATATCGTGAGATGGAAGTATTCATGCAGTTTAGTAGTGATCTAGATGATGATACTAAGAAGAAGTTACATTATGGTCAATGTTTAATGGAACTATTAAAACAAGAACAGTATCATCCATATAGTGAACATGATGAAGTTATTATCTTGGTTTGTGCTTTAAATCATATTTTTGATAGTTATGATGTAAAGGATATCAAGAAAGTTAAGAATGAATTATTAGATTACTTCCATACTAATAAGAATGCACTTTGTAAGCAAATTGATGAAGCTGGTGTTCTTGATGATAAATTAAAAGAAGATATTGTTTCTTCTGCACGTGAGTGTTTCCATGGCTAGTACAAAAGAAATTAAAGATCGTATTAGTAGTGTTAAGGATACTAAGAAGATTACTAATGCGATGTATCTTATCGCTTCTACTAAGCTTACTAAGGCTAAAAGAGAGCTTAATGAGACACGTCCTTATTTCACTGCTTTAAAAACGGAGATTAAGCGTATTTTTAGAACGACTAATAATATTGATAGTCCTTATTTTTATCCACTTGAGGGAGAGCCTAAGGAAAAGGGCACTTATGGTATTTTGGTTATTACAGCTGATAAGGGTTTAGCTGGTGCTTATAATCAAAATGTTATTAAGGAAGCTGAGAAGATTTATGCAAGTCACGCTGACTATAAACTTTATGTGGTTGGTGAGTATGGCAGACATTATTATGATGCCCATCATATTAAGATTGAAAAGAGTTTTCTTTATACAGCTTATAATCCAACGCTTGAAAGAGCGCGTGAGATTACTTCCATTCTTTTACAAGAGTTTGATAATAAAAGACTTAGTAAAATCTTTGTTGTATATACCGACTTGGTAAATGGTTTTACGACAAGAGCTATTTCTACTAGATTGTTGCCTTTTCATCGTAAGGAGTTTCAAACTTTCCACGAGGAAAAGGAAGTTAATATTCCCTTTGGCTTTTATCCAAGTGAAGTTGAAGTATTAAATAGTGTCATGTTTTCTTATATTAGTGGCTTTATTTATTCAGCTTTAGTCGATAGTTTCTGCAGTGAACAGAATGCGAGAATGAATGCGATGAATAGTGCAAATGATAATGCGGAGAAGTTACTTAATAATTTGTCTGTGCAATATAATACGCTAAGGCAGGCGGAAATTACCCAAGAAATAAATGAGGTTTCAGCTGGTGCTTTAGCTTTAAGAAAGAAACATAAAAAGGAGGCGAGTAAATGAATATAGGAAGAATTGAAGAAGTATCGGGTAGTGTTGTAGATGCTTATTTTGAGATGTTGCCTAAGATTAAGAATGCCTTAAAAGTTACTGTTGATGGAAAAGATTTAATCATGGAAGTTTCTGAGCATGTTGGAGACAATGTTGTTAGATGCATCATGCTTGGAAAAAGTGATGGCTTATATAGAGGGCAAGAAGTAGTTGATTTAGGCGATACTATTTCGGTTCCAGTTGGTAAATGTACACTTGGCAGAATGTTTAATTGTCTAGGTCAGGCAATTGATGATAAGCAAGATGTTGATGACAGTGAGAAAAGATGGAGTATCTTTAGAGATCCACCAAAGTTTTCACAACAGCGACCAATTGGTGAAATACTTGAAACAGGCATTAAGGTAATTGATTTACTTGAGCCTTATCCAAAGGGTGGTAAGATTGGTTTATTTGGTGGTGCTGGTGTTGGCAAGACAGTTTTAATTCAAGAGCTTATGCATAATATCGCTACTAAACAAGATGGTTATTCTATTTTCGCTGGTGTTGGTGAAAGAAGTAGAGAGGGTAATGACCTTTATCGTGAGATGAAAGAGAGCGGTGTTATAAATAATACAGCGCTTGTCTTTGGTCAAATGAATGAGGCGCCTGGTGTTAGAATGAGAGTTCCTTTAAGTGGCCTTACGATGGCCGAATACTTTAGAGATGAAGAAAATAAGGATGTCTTATTATTTATTGATAATATCTTTAGATTTGTACAAGCTGGTTCAGAGGTTAGTACATTACTTGGCCATATGCCTAGTGCTGTTGGCTATCAACCTACTTTGGCTAATGAAATGGGCCAATTACAAGAGCGTATCGCTTCTACTAAAAATGGTTCAGTTACTTCCGTTCAAGCTGTCTATGTTCCAGCTGATGACCTGTCAGATCCTGCTCCAGCTACAACTTTCACACATCTTGATGCGACTACTGTATTAAGTAGAAAGATTGCTGAACAAGGTATTTATCCAGCTGTTGATCCTCTTAATTCTTCAAGTAGAATTCTTGAGGCAGATATTGTTGGTGAACTTCATTATCGTGTTGCTAGAAGCGTGCAAGAGATTCTTGAAAAATATAATGAACTTCAAGATATCATTGCCATACTTGGCATGGATGAACTTTCTGATGAAGATAAGAAGGTTGTTGCCAGAGCTAGAAAGATAACCAAGTTCTTATCACAACCTTTCTATGTTGGTGAAAAGTTTACAGGTTTAAAGGGTACTTATGTTCCTTTAAAGGATACTATTGAAGGCTTTAGAGCGATTGTTGATGGTGAGATGGATGATTATCCTGAGAGTGCTTTCTATAACGTTGGCACCATTGACGATGTAAAGAAAAAGGCTAAAGATGAGTAACACTTTTAATGCCCATATTTTGGCGGCTGATAGAAAATTTTATGAGGGTCCTATGGAGTCTTTGATTGTTCCCTCAATTAGAGGGCAATATGGTATTATGGCCAATCATCGTAATATGATTGGAGCTATTGAACCTGGTGTTTTAAAGTATAAACTACCAGGTGAAGAGTTTAAGAATGCCGCAGTTTCATCAGGTCTTGTTAAGGTTGAGAACAATGATGTACTAATTCTTGTAGATTCTTGTGAAAGACCAGAGGAGATTGATGAAAACCGTGCTAAGAAGGCTATGGCACAAGCTAAGGAAGAACTTCTTCAGAAGAGAAGTATGGTTGAATATAAGAGTGCTAAGGCTAATTTAGCTAGAGCGATAAACAGACTTAAGGTTAAGAGTAGAAATTCTTAACCTTTTATTTTGAGCGTTCATTAAACTTTTAAAAAAGCAAAAGATATCTATCTAATCTCATGTTTTCTAATACATGTTGAATGATATGCACGAAAATACCAACAAAATGAAAGAATTTTCATTAAATTGAAAATAGATTTCATCCAAAATTACACGAATTTAACAACATCTAATGATTAAAGGCTGCATACATCATATATGGTGGTATGCAAATATTTCCATCTTTTATAACAAATTGTTTTGGATGAATAATATAAGAGGAATCAATTCTCTTTTTGTATATCTCTTCAAATTTATTTAAAGATATTGTTGTATAGTTTTTTGATGATTTTATTTCTATCGGCATTATCTTCATGTTTGTAGGTGAATCATTAGATAATAAGAAATCTATTTCGACATCATTACGATGTTTTTCTTGGTTATATTTGGTGTAGAAGTATAGTTTTTTATCCATTGATGCAATCATTTGAGCTATTACATTTTCATATAACATGCCTTTATTGATAGATAATTTATCATTCATGATTTGTCTATATAAAGATGACTTAATTATTTCGTTTTCATTAAAAGCTAAACTAATTAATAATCCCGTATCACCCATATAGCATTTAACAGCACTGTCATCTTTGTTTAAACCAAATTCAACATTTGGATCAGTGCACTTATAACATAAGTTTGCAATCATAGAATCATTTAGCCAAAATAAAGGCTCATAATATCTATCGTAAGTTGACTTTGAATCCACGCTGTTCAAATTAACTTTCTTTTCATGAGTTGATAAAAAACTTGGTATATTATCAAAAATGGCTGATACTTTAGAATTATATTTCTTGGAAGTTTTTTTGATGTCGTCTCTATATAGTTCTAGTATGTAACGCTTTTCTTCATCAGCTAGGTAGAAATCTTTATTATTGTTTTTGTATGCCTTTAAGACTTTAGGCATACCACCAACAAGCATATATTCTTTAAATAGATACATAGCTTTTTTATGCATTGAATCAATTAAGGGTGTCTTGTTTCTAAAACATTCATTAATATAATCCAATAAAACATCTTCGCCCATGTATATTAAGAATTCCTCAAAATCTAAAGGATACATTTTGATTTTCTTTTCTTCTGAAGGAATTGTTATATCTTCAACATTTTCTTTAATTGAAATAAGGGAGCCGGTTTCAATAAAATCGTATCTGCCATCGGCTACAAGGTATTTTATGGCTTCTCTTGCTTTTGGGAACTTTTGAATTTCATCAAAAATAATTAAAGTGTCTCTTTTATATAAGCGAACGCCTGTTTCTAGATTAATGATTTGAAAAAATAAATCTAAGTTGTTTAAATTATCAAAGGCTGCTTTTATATTTTTTGATACATTATTAAAATCAATTAACACATAAGACTTATATTCGTTTTTGCCAAACTCTTCAGCAATTGTTGATTTACCAATTCGTCTAGCACCTTCGATTAGAAGTGCCTTACTTCCATTTGATTTTTCTTTCCAATCTAATAGCCTTGAATATATCTTTCTTTTAATTTCCATAAAAGCTCCTTGTATAAGGATATTTTAATATATTTAAGGAAAGTGCGCAAAGTAATTTTTACAAAAATTGAGGAAAATGCGCAAAGTAATTTTTGTTAAAATACCGGAAAGTACGCAAGGTATTATTCGCTTCTTAGGGCAATAACAGGATCTTGTTTAGCAGCTTTTTTGCTTGGAATTAAACCAGCAATCACTGTTAAGAATACTGATATAGCTACAAGTATTAAAGCGGGTTTTAAATTCAATACTGCATTAATATCTTCAACATCAGTTAAAGCATGAATTATCTTATTGATTGGAATTGTTAATAGATATGAAACGCCTACGCCAATAGCTCCGGATAATAAGCCAATAATAAATGTTTCGGCATTAAATATTGAACTAACGTTGTGCTTACTTGCACCCATAGCTCTTAGGATACCAATTTCTTTTGTACGTTCCATTACACTGATTAGAGTAATTACCGCAATCATGATACTAGATACAATTAGGGATATTGATACAAAGGCAATTAAGACATATGTTACTGCATTAATAATTGTTGAAACAGATGACATCAAGATACCGGTCATATCGGTATAAGATATCTCTTTTGTTTCATCTACTGAATTGTTATAGTCATCAATTACTTTAAGGAAGTTTTCTTTACTATCAAAACTATTAAAGTAGAAAGAAATAGTAGTTGGTTCATCCTTCTTTTGATAGCCTAAGTTAGTTAAGTTATTAGAATAAGATGCACTAGAACTTGTAAGCATACTCGACATTAATCTTGATAATTCATCTTCATTCATATTAAAGTTAAAGGCACTTGAGAAGGCATTGGTATCGACAGAGAAAGCATTTTCCATGTTAGAGAAAAGCTTTGTGAATGGTGAAGTTGATTCACTTATTGCATTGCCGATATTGGCCATTGCCAAATAGCTTATATATTCTTTAGCGCTATTGTAAGCATCGCCATATATCATGCTTGAATAAGAAGTAATCACTTCGTTTTCAATAGACTCTAGATCAATTTTATTTAAATTATCTTCTGATATTAAGTTTGTGGTTTTATCAAAATTCTCATTAGATCTAACAGTGTTATAGTATTTTCTAAAGATATCAAAGACTACTTTTTTAACATTGTCACTAGATACGGTTATATTTGAATTCTTTAATCCTTCAACTGTGGAAGTTATTACACTATTAAATGCTTCACTTGCATCAAAACTAAAGATTAAATATTCTTCTGTTTTAGTTGTGCCATCAATTGTTTCTGGGAAGGCATAGTAAACAGTTTTGGTATATTGATCTTTGGCAAATTTTAAGCCATTTACTTCAATATAATCTTCATCTTTAACAGCCTCTTCATTAAACTTACAGCCTAACATCGGATTATTCTCATCAACAAAAGTTCCCTTTTCACCACAGCTAGTTGCCATGTAAACTTCTTGTTTTATACCAGGTGTTGCCTTATAGATGGAATTGATTAAAACATCTTTGGCTAATGTTTTATCTACGGCTGAAATTGCGCTAGAGAAGCCATTTGTCATTTCGACAACATTTTCTTTAATCGCATTAGAATTATCGACGATAATAGATTCATAATCAGTGTTTTCAATAGAAGAAGTATCTAAATTAAATTTAAAGGCATTCTTTAATTTGTTTTCATCAACCGTTACTAAATCATTAAAGTTAAGTCCGGTTTCTTGTTTATCTTCATCAAATCTATTTCCTGAGAAAACATCAATCTCTGGATTATCCAGTTGTTTTCTAACAATTGCTGAATTAGAAGCCTTATCCATTACATGGGTTGTAAGTTCTGGTAAATATACAACGCCACTAATAGAAGAACTAGATGAAGAAACGGCCACACCGGTAATCTTTAAAGTTTCAGCATTCTTATAAACATTTTCTAGATATTCTTCATCAGAGCTCATATCTTCAAAAGTATCGTATTTAGAATTATATTTATATAAATCAGATACATCAACAAGTTTTAGTTCTCTACTCATTAAATCAGCATAAGTATAAGTTTTGCCTTCATCTTCATAGTCTGATCCCTTATTTGTCATAACATCAGAAATGATTTGTTTTAAGACTTTATTATCTCTTAAGCCTAGAGAATATACTAATAAATCAGATATTTGATCCTTTTGGTTTAAGACAATCATTACTTCGTTATAGGCACTTGGCCAATCACCTTCAAGTAGTTCGCAACTTTCTTTTAAAGTATCTAAATCTTCTTCTTGGAAGACACCCATTGAAGATGATGCCGATACTGATGATAATAAAGTAGCTGCTGAATCAGAATAGATTGAAGACATTAAAGTGCTAGGATTTGTTTGAACAATAGTATCCGTAATATCTTTTGTATAGATTCTAGGTGTAATTGAATAAGAATACTTGATGTTGTAGACATCATTTTCATATAGTTCTTTATTGTTGTTTAAGTATTCCATGAAACTTGTTAAATCATTAGAACCAATACTATCTACCATAGATGATACAGTCATTTGTTCATGAACTAAGCCATCACTTTTGCTATCATTACTTTTACTTGGCATCGTTGATTGCAAGATAGCACCAAAGATATTGGATGTTTCTTTTTGAATGGTTAATGGATAAGAAGACATCGTATCATCTTGTATTTTATCGATATAGTTTTGAAAACCGGTTGATAAAGATAATATCAAGGCTATACCGATAATACCGATTGAACCGGCAAAGGCTGTTAATATAGTTCTGCCTTTTTTAGATAACAAGTTATTAAAAGATAATGATAAAGCGGTAAGAAAAGACATATGAGCTTTGCCCATTTTTTCTTTTTTAGCTTCAATTACTTCATTTACTATATATGGATTAGAATCATCAA
>CAVFKJ010000100.1:0-3663 GCA_963623125.1 Clostridium sp. CAG:217 | reverse complement strand
TAGACCAAGCCAATGTTGAACGTTTTGCGAAATATGTTAAACAATATAGTGATAAATCACAATTCTTAATTATCACTCACCGTCCAGGTACCATGGCTGAATGTGATACTTTATATGGCGTAACTATGCAACAACGTGGTGTTTCGCAAATGCTTAAGGTAAAACTTGTGGACGCTATTGAGATGGCTGATAAGACAACTGAAGGAGAATAATCTATGGGATTTTTTGATTCTTTAAAAGAAGCTATAACTGGTAAAAAGGATACTTCTAAGTATCTTAGTGGTTTTGCGAAAACTAATAATGCCTTGGGTAAGAAACTTCGTTTTATTACCGAAAACAATACTAAGAATAAAGAAGACTTCGTTGAACAATTGATGATTACTTTAATTGAATCGGATATTGGCTATAAGACAAGTGAAGAAATCTGTGATCGTTTCTTTAAAGAGACACAGGATTATTTATATCTAAGACAAGAAGATGTCATGGATATCTTACTTGAGACCTTTGATGATATCTATAATGAAAAGAAAGATGATGAAATCGTCTTTAATGAAAATGGCCCAACCGTTATCTTAATGGTTGGTGTAAATGGCTCGGGTAAGACTAGTACTTGTGCTAAGCTTGCCAATATGTATAAGAAACAAGGCAAAAAAGTTTGTCTGGCTGCTGCCGATACTTTTAGAGCGGGTGCTATTGAACAACTTAGAGTTTGGGCTGAAAGACTTGATGTTGATTTTGTTGCAGGTAAGGAAAATGAAGACCCAAGTTCAGTTTTAGTTAATGCGTGCCGTTACGCTAAAGAAAACAATATCGATATCTTATTATGTGATACTGCTGGAAGACTACAAACCAAGGTTAATCTAATGGCTGAGCTTGCTAAAATGAGAAGAGTTGTTGGTAAGGAAATAGAAGGTGCACCACATAATGTGTGGTTAGTACTTGATGCTAATACGGGTCAAAATGGTATGTCACAAGCTACTTTATTTAATGAAGTAACTGATTTAACGGGTATTATTCTTACGAAGATGGACGGAACTTCTAAAGGTGGTATTGTCATCGCCATCAAGAATGTGCTTGGTATACCAGTAAGATATCTAACACTTGGTGAGACGGTTGAAGATATTAAGCCATTTGATTTTGATTTGTATCTATATAGTATTATTGGAGATAGAGATGTTAAATAAGGTTGATGGTAATCTTTTATTTGATTTTTATGGTTCTTTATTAACAGAGCATCAAAATGAAATATTAAATGATTATTACAACGAAGACTTATCAATGGCGGAGATTGCCGAAAACAACAATGTTTCTAAAAGTGCCGTTTCCGATATTATTAAAAGAAGTCTTTTACAGCTTCAAGAATATGAAGATAAGTTAAATTTAATTAAACAAACTAAGTCACTTGACAATATTATTGATAGAATGGAAAAGGATGAAATTCCAGCTAAATATATTAAAGAACTTAAGAAAATAAGCAGGGGGTAGAAAATGTCAAAAGTTATCGCGGTTAATTCCGGTAGTTCTTCTTTAAAATTCCAATTATTCCAAATGCCTGAAGAAAAGGTTTTAACTTCTGGTGTTGCGGAAAGAATTGGCCAAAAAATGGGTATTTTCACAATTAATGTTAATGGTGAAAAGATTACAACCGATGTAGAAATTCCAGATCATAAGAAGGCTGTAGATTTATTACTAGAAGCTTTAGTTAAATATGGAATTGTTAAAGAATTAAATGAAATCAAAGGTGCAGGACATAGAATTGTCCAAGGTGGTAGCTACTTTAATAGTTCAGTTAAAGTAGACGAAGATGTTGTAAAGAAAGTTGATGAATTATGTGTATTAGCTCCTTTACATAACCCAGCACACCTTGTATGTTATAAAGCATTCTGTGAAGCTTTACCAGATATTGAACATGTATTCGTATTTGATACAGCATTCCACCAAACAATGAGCGAGGAATCTTATTTATATCCAGTACCTTATGAATGGTATACAGATTATAAAGTAAGAAAATATGGTGCTCATGGTACAAGCCATGAATTTGTTATGAAAAGAACAGCAGAGCTTATGGGTAAGGATCCAAAGGATGTAAATATTCTTACTTGTCACTTAGGAAATGGCGCTTCTATTACAGCTATTAAAGGCGGTAAAGTAGTTAATACTTCAATGGGTCTATCTCCTTTAGGTGGTATTATGATGGGTACAAGATGTGGTGATATTGATCCTACAGTTGTTTACTATATGGAAGAAAAATTAGGTTGTACACCGGAAGAAATGGATACTTATTTAAATAAGAAGTCTGGTATGCTTGGTGTATCTGGTATTTCAAGTGATGCAAGAGACATTCAAGAAGCTGTTGATGCTGGAAATCCTAGAGCTATTACAACATTTAACTTATATGTAAATAGAGCTGTTAATTTAATTGGTGGCTACTATATGCAATTAGGCCATGTTGATGCAATGAGCTTTACAGCTGGTCTAGGTGAACACGCTACCGAAATTAGAGCCGCTATCTTAAAAGGCTTAGAAGAAGGAATGGGTGTTAAAGTTGACTATGAATTAAATTCTAAGACTCATAGTGAGGCTAAGATTTCTTTACCTGATTCTAAAGTACAAGTTTTTGTTGTTCCAACTAATGAAGAACTTGTTATCGCTAGAGATACTGTTAGATTATTAGGACTTTAATGTATAAGGAACTATTAGATAAAATTAAAGAGTATGATAAAATCTCCATCTTTAGGCACTTAAGACCGGATGGAGATTGTATCTTTTCTTCACTTGGTTTAAAGGCTTTCATTAATGAAAATTTCAAAGATAAAGAAGTAAAGCTATGTGGTTTTGAAAAATATGATCGTTATGATTCTATTGAAGAAGTAAGTGATGAATTTATCAAAGATAGTTTAGCGATAATATGTGATGTTTCTGATGAAAAAAGAACCGATGATTTACGTTTTAAGGAAGCTAAATATATCATTGTCATTGATCATCATCCTTATGTATCAAAATATGCCTTAACAACCATCAATGATTCAACATGTTCTGCCACTTGTGAGCTATTAGCCAATATTTTTTATTCAAGGCAGTTTCATCAATATAAAAAGAATGAGGAATGTTGTAAGTTCTTATATTGTGGTATGCTTACTGATTCATGTGGCTTTTCCGTTTCTAGCGTGACAAGTAGAACACTTAGACTAGCAAGTTATTTAATAAGAGATGGAAAACTTGATGTCTCGGCTTTAAATGAATATGTCTTTAACTTTGATTTGAATGAATATGAAAAGGTAACTAGACTTCGTAGTAAGCTTAATATTGATGGTGATGTTGGCTATTGTCTATTAGATAATGAAGATCTCGATGAAATCGATATGGCATTTAATATCGCAAAGAATAATGTCAATGAATTTTCAAAGATAAAAGAGTTAAAAGTTTGGGCAATATTTGCCTTAAATCCTACTACTAATTTATTCGATGGTTCAATTAGATCAAGAAAGTCTTATGTCATTAATAAACTGTGTGAAAGATACAATGGTGGTGGTCATCCTAACGCTTGTGGCGTTAAAAATTTGGATAAAACTACTGTATTAAAATTAATCGATGACCTTAAGGATTTATCGATAAAATAGGCTTATTTTATTGTTTTATGTAAGTAAATACAATATAATAGAG
>CAVFKJ010000099.1:0-4958 GCA_963623125.1 Clostridium sp. CAG:217 | reverse complement strand
TTTACATGTCTTAGATGGACTAGATGAATCAAATCAAGTTTCATTATTCTAATAAAAATGGCGGCTTGTAACCAAAACTTCAGCCGCCTTTTAAGTTTTTACAACTTGATTACAGACTTTAAAATCATTATCTTTTTTACCTTAAACTATATTTAAAAACCAATAACAAATTTTAAAAAAACGATAACTTCAACTATAAACCGTAACTTGAATTATACTTGCCATATTTCAAGAATCAAGTTGAAGGAAAGGGACTAAATATTAATTTCTATCTCTTCTTTATTATTGATATTATCTAGGGCTAATTGAGCTCTAGATAATTCATCGGATACTTTATTATAGTCTTCCTCAATTGTCTTTAAATCATAATTGATATATTCATAATCGATTATATTAGTGCTTCGATATTGAGGCTGAACACGCTTTTTAGGTAATCTTAAACGCATCTCTTGAAGTCTATTTTTCTTGTTTGTAAGTTGAGGAATATATACCAATAATTCATCAATACTCATATCAAAGCCTTCTACAATATGCGTTGTGTTAAAAGCGTTGATCGCATGCTTAACAATTCTGATTTGTTTTTCTAAAGTATTTAATTGTTCTTTAAATGAAACATAATCGTATCGAGGTCTAACTGATTCAACATCTTCACAAGTGTCACAGGGCAAGGAAGCCCACTACTCTTGAGTGGTGGGAGAAATGCCCGTTTTAGTGACGCATTTTCCCTTCTATAAATATTATTCTTCGCCAAAATATATGTTATAATATTTTTGGTGAAGAAAGTAGGTGTTATATATGGAACAGACAATTACGGCAAAACTTCAGATTTTAGTTAATCCTTCTGATAAGCAGATACTCTGCGATACCATGAAGGCTTATTCTGATGCCTGTAATTATGTATCCGAATACATATACAAGACACATAATCTTAGCCGTTATAGCTTACAGGAAGATACTTATTATCAGGTACGGGAAATTTATGGTCTCCGTTCCCAGATGGCTGTTTCTTGTGTACGCACAGTTATAGCTAAATACAAAACCATTCTTGAAAATCAGAAAGAATGGATGAAACCTACATTTAGACTGCCTCAGCTAGACCTCGTATGGAATAGGGATTATTCTCTTAACACCAAAAACAATATTTTCTCTGTAAATACATTAAGAGGCCGCATCAAGGTGTCTTTCTATAAAAATGGTTTTGAGCGATATTTTGCCGATGACTGTAAATTCGGAACGGCTAAACTTGTTAATAAGCACGGTATGTTTTTCTTACATATACCTGTAACATACGAAATTTCTATGCTCAATAAGTCAGAAGTATCTAATGTTGTCGGTGTAGACCGTGGGATAAGATTTCTTGCTGCTACATACGACAGCAAGGGAAAATCTGTATTCTACGATGGTAATATAATCAAGCAAAAACGTGCTCATTATAAGGCTTTGCGTAAACAGTTACAGCAGGTCGGTACTCCGTCATCCCGTAGACGAATAAAAGCTATCGGTCAACGAGAAAACCGTTGGATGCAAGATGTAAACCACCAAGTATCAAAGGCACTCGTTGAAACCAATCCTGATGGCACTATGTTTGTTATCGAAGATTTAACAGGAATCCGCTCTGCTACTGAAAGAGTGAAAGTAAAGAACCGTTATATATCTGTATCATGGTCTTACTATGATTTAGAGCAAAAACTGTCTTACAAAGCCTTAAGACATCATCAGCTTGTAGAAAAGGTTAATCCTGCTTATACAAGCCAAGCATGTCCGAAATGTGGTCATACTGAAAAAGCTAATCGCAATAAGAAGATACACTTTTTCTGCTGTAAAAATTGCGGTTATAAATCGAATGATGACCGCATAGGAGCTATGAATCTGCATCGTATGGGAATAGAACTTTTAGTACCTGATGCAGTTGCTACGGAGTAAACCTCTATAGTACAGGTACGAGTCAACGTGCCTACGATGTAACGCCACTTTTGGCAGCAATGCTAAACGACTAAATGTGGAAGGAGTAATCCGCTATACCACAGGGCAGTTACAAGCCCATTACCTTTAGGTGATGGGTAGTTGACCAAGTGCTGCCTTGAAAGTCATTAAATCATTTTCTTTTAAAAGAAGGGTAGAATAATCTTCATTAAGCTTTTTAAAAGCTTATTCGCTTTTGATGATGTATATTTCATTGTGTGCTCCTTTAGATGAGCCCATTATATATGCGCTATATGGCTTTTAAGTATTAATAGAGTGCTAATGGATAGTAATTAGCCTATGCTAACTAAAATGATTTATCATAATCATATGAATACTATAATTTTACAAGGATTACTAATTCCTTTTCTTGGTACAACTTTAGGTTCAGCTTGTGTTTTGTTTCTGAAAAATGAATTAGATGAAAAAGTAATTAAGATATTAACCGGCTTTGCCTCAGGAGTAATGGCTGCGGCTAGTTTCTTTTCTCTATTATTGCCATGCCTTGAACAATCATCTAACTTAGGCAAACTCTCATTTTTACCAGCTTCGCTAGGCTTTTGTATGGGAATGCTATTTTTATTGTTGCTAGATCATATAACTCCTCATATGCATATGGATGAAAGTGTAGAAGGGCCTAGTAGTAATTTAAAAAAGACAACGATGATGGTACTAGCTGTCGTCTTACATAATATTCCTGAAGGTATGGCGGTAGGAGTGCTTTATGCAGGACTTGTAAATGGTTCTACTAGCATTACTCTATCAAGTGCTCTATCTTTATCGATTGGTATCGCAATACAAAATTTTCCAGAAGGAGCTATTATTTCTTTGCCTTTAAAAGCTAATGGCGAAACTAAATTAAAAGCTTTTGTTAATGGAACACTATCAGGTATAGTTGAACCTATTGCCGGATTAATAACAATTCTATTATCAAGTGTAATAGTACCTTTGCTTCCATATTTATTAGCCTTTGCCGCAGGCGCAATGTTTTATGTGGTGGTAGAAGAACTTATTCCTTCTATGTCGCAAGGAAAACATTCTAATGTCGCAACAATCTTCTTTATGATAGGCTTTGTGCTTATGATGATACTTGATATTGCCTTGGGATAAGGCTTGTGAAAGCGTTTACAAGTTACTTCTATAGGATTTATAATAATAAGTAGGAGTGATGAAAAATGAAGAATAAATACGTAAAACAAGCATACAAATATGTATGTGATAACGCAAAGGGAGAAACACAGTTTTTAAATGCCGTAAAGGAAGTATTTGAAAGTTTAGAGCCTTTCTATGATGCACACCCTGAACTTGAAGCTAAGAAATATCTCGAAAGAATTGCTGAACCTGATAGAGTTGTAGAATTTAAAGTTGAATGGGTTGATGATAATGGGAATATTCAAGTAAATAGAGGCTACCGTGTTCAAAATAACAACGCAATCGGTCCATATAAGGGTGGCTTACGTTTTAATCAAACAGTTAATTTATCTATTTTAAAGTCTTTAGCCTTTGAACAAACTTTTAAAAACGCCATTACTGGTTGTCCAATAGGTGGTGGAAAGGGCGGCAGCAACTTTGATCCTCATGGCAAATCAGAAGAAGAGATTAAAAGATTCTGTAGTGCCTTTATGAAAAAACTATATCCATATATTGGTTCTAAAACTGATGTACCAGCTGGTGATTTAGGAGTTGGTGGCAAAGAAATAAGCTATATGCTTGATGAATATTTAAAACATCGAAAAGATATTGGAACTTTAACTGGTAAGCCACTTGAAAAAGGTGGTTTAAAAGGAAGAAGTGAAGCCACAGGCTATGGTTTATGTTATTTCACGGAAGAAATGTTAAATGATCATAATAAATCATTTAAAGGGCAAAAAGTAATTGTATCTGGTTCTGGTAATGTTTCTACTTATGCATGCGCTAAGGCAACAGAATTAGGGGCTATAGTTATTGGTATGTCTGATAGAAATGGTTACATTATTGATGAAAAGGGCATTGATTACAAGAAATTAATTAAGGCTAAAGAAAATAGATCATCAATCGAAAACTATTTAAAGTATTCTGATAGTGCAAAATATTATAGCAATCCAACTGATTTATTTAAGACTAAATGTGATATATGTCTTCCATGCGCTACCCAAAATGAAATTGATTTAGAAAGTGCAAAAATACTTGTTAAAAATGGTTGCTATTGTATAAGTGAGGGCGCAAATCTGCCTACAACTTTAGAGGCTATGGCATATCTACAAGAAAATGGCGTCTTATTTGGACCTGCTAAAGCTGCTAATGCGGGTGGTGTGGGTTGTAGTTATTTTGAGATGGTACAAAATAGCGAAGAAAGCACTTGGACTTTCAAGAAAACAGATAAAAAGCTAAAAGACATGATGATTAATATTTATCATAATATTGCCAATACAGCTAAGGAATATGGCGAAGAAGGAAATCTAGTTGTAGGAGCTAATATCTTTGGTTTTAAAACAGTTATTGAAAAGATGAAATAAACCATTAGATAAATATAAAGCTATTAGAAATGATAGGTTAACATTGATAGAGAAACGGAGAGATAATATGCGCTATAATGATTTCCATTGTCCAAACTGTAATTGTGTAATGAGTGCTAAGACTACTAAGGGCATATATGAATGCTCTAATTGTGGCAAGAAATATGAATTTAATGAATATTTTTTAGGTCTTTATTGATGTATTTTCTAATACTTACTCTTCCTTATGGCTTATTTAATCGTTGGATGAGAAAAGTTGATTTCATACAACAAAAGTTTATTGTTTCAACAATTTTTGTAACAACTCTTGCTTTGACTTTGTTATATTCTGGAGCTTTTAGATTTATAATGGAGAAATTTAAAGTTGTTAATTGGAAAGAAGTTATTGAAAATAGTAAGGATGATCTGCTAACAAAAGTGCTTGAAAATAATTTACATTTTAAGTATGATTATAGGGTAGATAAGCAGAGAGAAATCTCTGCTTAATTTATTGTTAGAGGA
>CAVFKJ010000098.1:0-7595 GCA_963623125.1 Clostridium sp. CAG:217 | reverse complement strand
CCTTATCGTTGGCAGGATATTGAATAGGTGTTACATCTTCTATTTCCATTGTATCTGGTAAAACAACAATACCACCAGCATGTTGGCCTGTGGTACGTTTAACACCCGTACAGCCTGCTGCCAAACGATCTTTTTGAGCACGTGACATATTAGTAATACCCTTTTCTTCACAATACCCCGTCACATAACCATAAGCCGTCTTATCAGCGACTGTAGAAATAGTACCAGCTCTAAAGACATTGTCTTTGCCAAATATCTCACGGGTAAATAAGTGTGCCTTTGGTTGATAATCACCAGAGAAGTTTAAGTCAATATCTGGTACCTTATCACCATTAAAGCCCATGAAAGTTTCAAATGGGATATTTTGGCCATTTCCCTTCATTACTTCACCACATTCAGGACATACTTTATCAGGCACGTCAAAACCACTGGTTGCATCTTTTATCCACTCGAAATGATGACACTTAGGGCATACATAATGAGGCGGTAAAGGATTAACCTCTGTAATACCACTAAGTGTGGCGACTAAAGAAGAGCCAACTGATCCTCTAGAGCCAACAATATAACCATCATTATTAGAACGTTTAACCATTAAGTGACAAGTATAGTAAATAACACCATAACCATTACCGATAATGGCATTAAGTTCTCTTTCCACTCTATCTTTTATAAATTGGTCACAATCTTTGCCATATAAACGTTCTTGTTCAAAGTAGACAAGTCTTCTTAGATAATCATCCGCATTAATTACTTCATCCGTTTCTAAGAAAGGCTCCTCAAAGATACGACACTCTTTAGCTTTTTTAATCGCATCTAAAACTCTAGGAGGCCTTAATTCATCTGAGAAAGGAGTAATATTTTCGCACATATCAGCAATCTTATTAGGATTATCGATTACAAGTTCATGAATTAGTTTTTCATCTTCAAGCCAGCTAAAACAATCAAGCATCTCTCTAGTATTTCTAAAGTGTTGATCAGGTGTAACTTGTTTAGCACGCTTTTCAGAATTGAAAACATATAAAGGATGATGTGCACCACCAATAGCTTGAGCACTTATATAAACATCTCTTAAAATCTTCTCTTCTTTTTTCATATAGTGGACATCGCCAGTAGCCACAATAATCTTATTTTGTCTTTTAGCTTCCGTTATAATATCCCTTAAGTAATCTTTTAATCTATCGACGGTAAAAGATTCTCTATCTCTATATAATGGGCTATAGTTTTCGATTGGTTGAATCTCAATATAATCATAGAAAGATATAACTTTAGCTAAATCTTCTTTTGATTTAGTTTGGGCTATTTCAAAAACTTCACCATTAAAACAAGCTGAACCAATTAATAAATTCTCACGATATTGTTCGATCGTGTCTTTAAAAATACGTGGTTCGGCAATAAATTCTGAGCTACTATCTTTACTATTAGCCTTACCAAAAACAGCTAATTGCTCAGTATTAGAAATAGAAACAAGTTTAAATAAGGATTTTAAACCCGCCTTGTTTTTACATAATACCGTTGTATGATAAGCACGTGTTTTCACAAAGGCATCATCGCCTTGATAATTAGCTAAATCATTTAAAGTTTTAACACCATATTTAGCTAAATCTTTAAGCATCAAATTGAATATTTGAGCAAGAACTTCCGCATCATAATTAGCTCTATGAGCTACTTCTTCATCGTATGTTACGCCATATTGTCTAGCCATATTACCTAAACGATAAGCTTTTCTAGTCTTAAATAAAGACCTTGATAAGTCTAAAGTATCAATAACAGGATTTAATAATTTTGGCAAGCCTAATCTATCTAACTCAGCATTTAAAAAGTTATAGTCAAATGAAGCGTTGTGGGCAACAAGTACTCTACCTTTAATAAAGTCTAAGATTTCATCCTTGCATCCTGCAAAAGGTCTGCCTGATTCAATATCCGCATCAGTAATATTAGTTAAACTTTTTGTAAATTCACTAAGTTTAAAAGGGACCTTTACAAAAAAGTCTTTATATTCTTTAACTTGGCCCTTATACATTAAAACAGCACCAAATTCAATTACTCTATCATACCTATTACAAAGACCAGTTGTTTCAAGGTCGAATACAACATATTCTTGTTCAGCTAATAAATCATCATTTCCGTTATAAACAATATTAAGATGAGGATAAACCATGTTCATCTCACAACCATATAAAAGCTTAAAATCAAAAGGTTTTTCCTTATCAGCGCCTTTTTTAATGCCTTTATAAGTTAAATAAGCTTCATGATATCCTTGTAAATCTAAGTGATCAGTTATTGCAACTGCTCTATGGCCGTATTTATAAGCTGTATTAACTAAATCAGTAGGAGAAGATACACCATCCATTTCACTTAATTTGGTATGGGCGTGTAGTTCTACTCTTTTTTCACTTTCTTCATCTTTTAAAGGGAAAGGATCATCAATATATTCAATCGCATCAATTGAAAGCTCATAGTCATTAGAAAAATTATTAAATTGATAGTTACCATAAACAGTACACCATTTGCCTTCTTTATTATTTCCTAAATCCTCTTTAGAAAAACGTTTACCTTCCATCATCTTAGCGACACAAGCATTAGTTGTATCCTTTAAGTAAATGATTTGAATAGTGATACCAGTTCTTGTTTTACGTTCATCAATCTTAAAGATTTGCGCTGTTAATTTGATGTTGTAGGCAACATCTTCCAAGTCGTCGATGACAACCTCTTTATATTCAACACTCTTTCTTTTATAGTTGTTGAATTTAGGCTTATCACCATTGTTATTTTCTTTTGGTTTATTAAAGGCAGGTTTTTGATCACTTGCCACAACAGGAAGAGGAGCTCTTTCTTCAGCGCCTTTATCTTCAATTGGTTTATATACAAGACTAATTTCTTTACGATAGCCAATATCATAAAAGAACAATCTTAATTCATCTAATAAATCGCCATCTTTTAAATAAGCATTTTCATCAACATAGGATAATAAAAAGCCATCATCTTGTTTAATGATTATATAATCCTTGAAGCCATCGCAAGATTCTTTAAATAAATCTAGATACTTGCCTATTTCCTTAACGCTTAATTCTTCGTTTTTTACTTTAAAGTAAAGTTTGATATTTAAGCCCATTTCCTTAAAATAAGCTAAAGTATCTTGATATAAATGAAATGGTAAGATAACATCATTTTCAATTTTTAATATTAAAAGATCAACGCTTTTTCGATAGCAGACATCTATTACTTTAAAACCATTAAAAAAATTTATATCCTCTTGGCCATATTCTTTTTCTTTTATCAAATCATTAATATCAAATTTATTCATTGCCAACCATTTTATCTAATGCTGCCTTAGCGGCATTTTTTTGTGCTTGTTTTTTACTGTTTCCAACACCATAGCCATAAATTAAATCACCAATTTTTACAGCCACCTTAAATTCTGGCTTATTACTTGGTCCCTTGGCATAAACAAGTTCATAGTCAATGGATTTTCTTGAATCAGCTTGTACATATTCTTGAAGCTTTGTCTTATAGTCATATGTTGATTCATCAATTTCTTTGATATGTTTAAGCATCAACATATCCAATAATTTATAGGTGTTTACTATATCGGTATCTAAATATACAGCGCCAATAAAGGCTTCAAACATATCCGAGATAATTGAATCGCGATCTCTACCACCCGTTTTCTCTTCACCTTGGCCAAGCTTTAAATACTTGTTTAATTCAAATTCTCTAACTACTTTAGCTAAGCCTTTTTCACAAACCAAGTTAGCACGTCTTGTAGACATAATACCTTCTTTTAAAGGTGGATCTAATTCATAAAGTCTTTGAGCTGAATAGATTTGTAATACTGCATCGCCCATAAATTCAAGTCTTTCATTATCATGTAACTTACCCTTATGTTCATTTACATAAGAAGAATGAATAAAAGCTTGTTCAATTAATTTTGAATCATTATGTACTATTCCATTTTTATCCAAGAAATCAAAAATCGTCATAAACATATTATACATTAATCAACAAATCTTGATGTCATCAACTTATAGACATCATCATAAAATTTTTTATTAGAATTATCATCCAAATTATTAACTATATACTTACTATCGTTTTTACATGCTTCAATAATGTTGTTATCATTAAAAATATCGCCTAATATAAAAGCCGGTAAGCCTGATTGTCTTGTCCCTAAGATATCCCCTGGTCCTCTAAGTTTTAAATCTTCTTCACTTATCTTAAAACCATCGTTAGTTTTTTCTAATATTTCAAGTCTTTTTAGTGTATCCTTGTCATTGCTGCTAGTTAGTAGATAACATTTTCCTTTATAATCACCTCTTTGTACCCTGCCTCTTAATTGGTGAATCTGGCTAAGGCCAAAGCGATCCGCATCATAAATAACCATAACGGTAGCATTTTTTACATTAATTCCAACTTCAATTACGGTGGTAGAAACTAAGACTTGTATCTTGTTTTGATTAAAATCATCCATAATCAAATCTTTTTCTTCACTACTCTTTTTGCCATGTAAAAGCCCTACATTATATGGTTTAAAGACATTAATGAGATTTTCATATAAAGTATTTACATCTTTTCCACCAAAGCTATCACTAGCTTCAATAGCGCTGCCCACAATATAAATTTGTCTACCATTTTTAAGTTCATCTTTTAAATCATCTAAGATATCAACAATACTATTTTTCTTAATTAAATAAGTATCACAACCTTTTCGATTAGCAGGTACACTTAAAATACTCGAAATATCCATATTGCCATATAAGCTATTAGCTAAGGTTCTTGGAATTGGCGTAGCCGACATTAAAATAAAGTCAACGTTTTCTCCTTTTTCCTTTAAGGCTCTTCTTTGTTTAACGCCAAAACGGTGTTGCTCATCGGTTATGACAAGACCTAAATTATTAAATATAACATCTTCTTGAAATAAGGCATGAGTTCCAATCAAGATATCAATATAACCATTTTTAAGTCTTTCTTTAATTTCTTTGTTATTTATACCATTAGAAGTTAATAGTTCTATTTTTAAATTATCTTTAAAAGTTTCTTTAAAAGAAAGATAGTGTTGTTTAGCTAAGATTTCGGTAGGTGCCATAAGCGTACCACTGTAGCCGCTTAAATAATTAGCATACAAGGCAATCATTGCCACCGCTGTCTTGCCACACCCTACATCACCTTGTATTAATCGATACATTGGCTTATTACTAGCCATATCATTTAAGATATCTTCAACTGCCTTATTTTGATCGATTGTTAACTTAAAAGGTAAATCAGAAATAAAATCTTCTATTTTATTTTTATCGAATATCTTTTTTGTTTTAACATCATTAGCATTATTATCATTCAAGATTTCTAGAGATAGATAAAAACGCAAAAATTCTTCATACTTAAGTCTTGCCAAAGCTTTTTTTAAAGCGTTTGTGGAACTTGGAAAATGAATATTATATAGCGCTTCATAAAGTGAACATAGGCCATGTTTATCTAATAAATTAGTTGGAATATAATCTTCTACCTTTTTTACTTTATTAAAAGTATATTCAATTAATTTTCTTATTTCGCTTTGTTTAATACCCTCTTTTAAAGAATAGATAGGATTAATACCCAAAATATCATTTATATCTTTAGTATAAAAATTAACAGCCGTAACTTTATTCCTTCCCTCATATTTGCCTATGATGGTAATATTATGGTTATTATCCGTTTTAATCCAAGGACGATTGAAAATTGTTACATTTATTTCTTCCTCTTCATATAAGACCTTAAAAGAAGTTTTAGATAGTTTGCCCTTAAACCTAAAAGTACTAGGATAACTTATAAGTTCCCCTTGAAAGACTACTCTTTCACCTTCTTTAAAATCGCTATAATGAGTTAATATATTTTGTTCATATTTAAAAGGATAGTAATGTAAGATTTCATCACTATCTTTTAAATCAAGTCTTTTACATATTTCTATTCTTTTATCCGTAAGTTTAAGTTGACTTAATTCCATGGAATTATTTTATCATCACTTAAGAAAAGGAAGATGTTGTTGCAGTGAATAAGCAATGCCATCATGATTATTATCTAAAGTTATTTCATCAGCTATAGTCTTAACTTCATCTTGGCCATTGGCCATGCATACACCAATTCCGGCAAGTTTTAACATTGGAATATCGTTTTGAGCATCACCATAGGCAATACATTCTTCAGGTTTAATATTCAACTTATCTAAAGCAATCTTTAAAGCATTGCCTTTATCAATGCCTTTAGCTGTATATTCATAATAGAAATTAGCCGTAAACATCATTGATAACTTATCAATAAAAGGTCTAGACATTTCAGGATATACCTTCTTTAAATATTCACTATCACCTGCTGTAAGGATTTTATTTTGTGGTGTGCTTACATAAGCTTCTAAGCTATCTACTTCCATTAGTTTAAAGCCATTCATTCTAGCTTCATATTCCACTACATTGAATTTTCTATCGCCATCTAAAACATCACATTTATAAACATCTTCTACTAGCATATATTCATCATTATATAAAACCGGAATAACATCAAAATTTTTTAAATGATGTAGCACTTCTTTACAAGTTTTAGTATCAATCGCTACATCAACATACGTTTCTAAGCTTTGACAATCTATTACTTTAGCTCCATTAAAGCATACAAAAAGTCCATGGTTATTTTCCATTTCTAGTTGATTACCATATTTATATATGCCCTTAGATGGTCTACCCGAAGCAATCACTAACTTCACACCATTTTCTTGAGCTTTCATTAAAGCATTTTTAGTATCTTCAGTTATTATCTTTTTATCATTGGTAAGAGTACCATCAATATCTAATAGTATAGCCTTTATCATCTTTATCCCTCTTTTATTTCACCTTGTTATTTTATAACTAGTCTAAGAAATATTCGATGAATATTTAATTTTGTATTGATTTTTGCATGCTAATTGAATATATTATAGGTGAAAGCAATGATTCTAGAGTCGGCGGATAGTGGAAATCCGATATGCGCTAGAATCATTGCTTTTTTATTTTCTATTTTTATAGATGCAAAACTATCTTCTATGCTATCGCGCACAACCACATAAGCAAGTTCTCATCATCGTCACGTCTATAGCCCTCCTCATTATCGTAAATTTCTTCATCTTCATCATCATTGATATTCAAAGCCATCGGATGTTTTTCAAGATAAGAATCTATATGTTCTTGAAAAACTTCCCAGAAACAATCAGATAAATCCGTATTTTCATTCTTTAGCTTAGATTTTATTTCATTAAAATATTTTTCAAAATTAGTAGTTATCTTATCTTCTGCCCCATCATCTTCCTTAAGCCATTCAAGTACTCTTTTCTCTTGCTTAATCATTGTTTTTATATCATCTAATTCTTTTGGGTAAATCCATTTTTCATCTGAGAATTCATCGTATACAGTATAAAGGGCATGCTCAAAAAAAGCCTTACCATCTAAACTTTCTGCAATTTGGTCCTTGTAACGCAATAAATTAATCATCTTCAATCCTCCTCTTATATTTTTCTTTTTTGTTTAATTTATATTGGGATTAATATTTATAAATTCTTCTGTTTAATTATAGCTTAGATACAACATATAAAT
>CAVFKJ010000097.1:0-12364 GCA_963623125.1 Clostridium sp. CAG:217 | reverse complement strand
CTCAGCGTCTTTTGTCCATATAGCTTATATTAAAGCACATTTAAGATGTTTAAAGTCTTTTTATGACCACTAGTTTTACCATGATTAATTGTTTTACCCCCTAAAGTGTTGCAAGGAAAGATCTTGCACGCACATCACTGTCCCCTAAAGTCTATTCCCCTAAGGAATTTGGATACCTTGTCTTTTTACATCTTTTCAATCTCTTCTTTTAAAGTCTTAAATACTTCATCTTGAGGAATACTTTTAATAATTTCGCCTTTTTTGATAAGAAGAGCACAATCCTTGCCACCAGCTACGCCAATATCAGCTCTTTTAGCTTCAAGTGGACCATTGACAGGGCAGCCCATAATAGCTACATTTATATCTTTGTGAACAGTTTCTAGATATTCTTCCATTTGTTTTACAATTGGTAACATATCATATTGAATTCTTCCACAAGTTGGACAAGATATAAGATTGGCAACATCTTTTTTAAGACCGCAATCTCTTAAAAGCTTTTTCGCAACTTTTACTTCTTCAATTGGATCATCACTAATTGAGATTCTGATTGTATCACCAATTCCATCAAGCATTAAATTTCCTAGTGCCAAAGAAGATTTGATGGCACTATTTAATAAACCACCAGCTTCAGTTACACCAAGATGTAAGGGATAATTAAACTCTTTACTTGCAAGATTATAGGCTTTTATACATTCTAGTGGGTCTGATGACTTAAATGATAGGCACACATCGTGAAAATCCATTTCTTCTAGAATTCTTAAGTGATCTTTTGCGCTTTCAATCATAGCTTCTTCGGAGTGTTCGTACTTTTTATTCAAAGAACCACCATTAATACCAATTCTAATCGGAATATGTCTTTCTTTACAAAGATTAACAATTTCTCTTATTTTATCTTCGTTTTCAATATTACCAGGATTAAGTCTTATTTTATCTGTTCCGTTATTTATAGCGGCAATCGCAAAATCGGGATTAAAATGAATATCTGATACTATAGGAATATGAATTTGTTTCTTTATCTCTTTAATAGCCTTGGCATCTTCCATTTCAAGTATCGCTACTCTTATAATTTCACATCCTGCTTCTTCAAGCCTGTGAATTTGTTTAACAGTGGCTTGTACATCTTTGGTCTTGGTGTTGGTCATCGATTGAATAACGACCTTATTTTGACCGCCAATTTGAACTCCACCTACGTTAATTGGCCTAGTTGTTTCTCTTCTAATCATAATTGCTTCTCCAACACCTTAATTATCTCATCAACTTTACTAGTATCACCATTTAACATTCCTTCTTTTACACAACAATCAATATGATTTTTTAAAATTAGATTATTGGTTTTTTTAAGTAAGGATCTTGTGGCTAACAATTGATCAGAGACATCAAGACAATAACGATCTTCATCAATCATTTTTATAATACCTTCAAGTTGACCTTTAGCGATATTGAGATATTTTTTGATTTTATCTTGGTCTTTAGTCATTAACTATTTCCTTGACTTCGTAGCCAGCATCTTCAATTGCCTTAGTAATTGTTTCATCATCTAAACTTGTATTAGTGATTTTTGCAACCTTTTCTTCTAGACTTACTTCAACTTCTAAGCCTAAACTCTCTAAAGCTTCCTTTACATGCTTAACACAGTTTTTACACATCATACCTTCTACATATACTTTCTTGTTCATAGTCTTAATTTCCTCCTTTTTAATACTATTTATTCTTAAAGCGTTAGCCAAAACAAACATTGAGCTTACCCACATGGCAACAGCTCCAATCATTGGGTTTAGCTTTAAACCAAAGCTTGAATAGAACACACCTGCGGCAATTGGAATACATAATGAATTGTAGCCAAGCGCCCAAAATAAGTTCTCTTTTATTATACGAATAGTTTTCTTGCTTAAATCATATAAGAATGAAATATCATTTAAATCATTTTTCATCAAAATTACGTCGCTACTTGCACTAGCGATATCACTTCCTGATTTAACGGAAATCGATACATCAGCACAAGATAAAGCAATCGAATCATTGACACCATCTCCCACCATGGCAACCTTTCCTTTTTGTTTTTCTTTATTAACTAGTTTGTTTTTATCTTCGGGTTTAACTTTTGCTAAATAGTTTTCTATTCCAAGTAGGGATGCAACTTTCCTAGCGGCAATTTCATTATCACCAGTACACATAATTGGTGTGATATTTCTTTTTTTAAGATTTTTAATCGCTATCTTTGAAGTATCTCTTAAAATATCAGTTAAATAAATTACACCCATCAAACGGCCGTTTTTACTTAAGCCAATATAAGAATAATTATTTAAGGATGCAAAGTTGATATATTCTTCTTTGATACTATTTTTTAATAATTTATCGTTTCCAGCTAAATAAATATCATCACCTTTTATTGCTTTGACACCCTCTCCGGCAATAAATTCAACTTTATCAAAAGTCATTTGACCATCAGGATATTTTTTAACAATAGCTTTGGCAATGGGATGATTTTGTGTATTTTCAATAGAACTTAAAACTTCAATAAAATCATCCATTTCATTTCTTGTTTCTGTGACATTTAAACTATTTTTAGTAAGAGTACCCGTCTTATCAAAAACAATTGTATTTAATTTTCCTGCTACTTCTAAGATTTCTGGTTTTTTAATTAAAATACCTTCCTTAGCACTTCTACCTGTTGCCACGGCAATGGCGGCTGGTGTTGCCAAACCTAGTGCACATGGACAACTTATAACCAACACTGATAGGGCGAAGTTTAAGCTTAATTCTAGATCCTTACTTACAAGATACCAAATGATAAAAGTAATCAAAGCGATACCCATTACACTAAAGACAAAGTATTTAGATATTCTATCGGCAAATCTTTCGATTGGAATTTTTTCACTTGTGGCCTTTTTTGTTAGATTGATAATATTTGATAAAACAGTCATATTAGAACTTTTGCTTACTTTAATTTGAATAGTGCCAGTCGTATTGATAGTTCCACCAATTACTTCATCATTGATGTTTTTTTCAATTGGCAAAGATTCACCGGTAATCATTGATTCATCAACGCTTGATGAACCGTTTATGATAATGCCATCTTGAGGAATTGATTCACCTGGTCTAATAATTAAAATATCGTTTTTTCTTACATCATTTATCGAAACAACTTTTTCTTCACCATCTTTTAAAACATGAGCTTCCATTGGAATTAGTGTTGCCAATCCTCTAATGATTTTAGTTGTCTTGGTTTTAGTATTTCCTTCGATATATTTGCCGATAGCTACAATCGTTACAATCATGGCAGCTGTTTCAAAATACAAATTATAGTTATTAAATCCCATATTTATTTTATATAAGGCCCATATCGAATAAAAATAGGATACTGTACTAGATAGTGCTACCAAAGAATCCATATTGGGACTAAAATGGAATAATGATCTAAAACCCGAAATATAAACACGATTATATATTAATAAGATAATTGTTGATAATATTAGCTGCATCACATCTTTATAGCTTAACCCTACCATCATCATTGGATCTATTTGATCTTCCATATGCATTGAACTCATTGAGAAATACATTAAAAGAGCACATAAAATAATGGAAATTATTAATTTTATCTTATCTTTATTAAATTCCTTTTCTTTTGTAAGCAATAGCTTGTATCCTGCATCGCTTACGGCTTTTGATAAAGCTTCCTCATTGATTTTGTTTTCATCAAAGTTTATGTTGACTTCATTTTCTAACAAATTAACTACAGCGCTATTTACACCATCACATTTATTTAAAGCTTTTTCAACATTAGCTTTGCATATAACACAAGTCATACCTTTGACTTCGTAACTTTTTTCCATATAACCTCCACTCTATACCCCTGTGGGGTATCTTTATTATATGATAGGAAATTTTAAAGTCAACAAAGATGCTTATAAAATTTGCTTAGATTCGTTTTAAATTTAAGAGACATTTTTAGCTATAATTAAGACATGAAAAGCGCCTTATATCTTAAAAGTGTTTATAGCCTACTTAGTAGTATGTGCGATATTAAAAAAAGCGTTTTAAAAGCGAAAGAATTAGGCTATACATCATTGGCTATAGTTGATAAAAACGTGCTGTTTGCAAGCGCTAATTTTCATCATGTATGTAAAAATGAGGGCCTTAAAGATATATATGGACTAGAATTTGATGTTTTAATTGATGAGCGAAAATATCCCTTATTTTTATATGCTGAAAATGATGAAGGATATTTAAATTTAGTAAAACTTTCTTCATATATTAACGATAATGAAACTAGTTATATTGATTTAGAAATACTAAATAAGTATCGTGCAAATTGTTTACTAGTAGTGCCATCAGATAATTGCCCACTTACCATTGTTTATGAACAAAAAGGAGATATTGAAAAGTGTCTTGATTACCAAAAAAAGATATTTGGCGATTATTATTTAGGTCTAATGGACCATAATGTTGCTAGAAACATCAATCGTGATGAACATTTAAGTGAAGTTTATCAAAGATATGATCTAAAGACTATTGCTTTACCTAGAATTTATTATTTGGAAAAAGAAGATTATAAAGAATTTGAGGTTTTAAAGTGTATTAGAGATAAGAAGATTTTGGATAAAAATGACTATCTTGAAAAGGGCAGATACTTTCTAAATAATGCTGAATTAAGTGAGCTATATAGTAAGGATGAGCTTGCTAGTAGTGATGAATTTGCTGAAAAATGTAATGTTAATTTTTCTTTTAAAACAAGTTTGCCTAAATACCAAACACCTAATAATGTTTCTAGTAAAGACTATCTAGTGGCCTTATGTAGGGAAGGCTTAAGAAGAAGACTTAAGAATGATATTAATGAAACATACAAGAAAAGATTAGAATATGAGCTTAGTGTCATTTTGAAAATGCATTTTGAAGATTACTTTTTAATTGTCTATGATTTTATTTTATTTGCCAAAAAAAGAAATATCATTGTTGGGCCAGGAAGAGGTAGCGCCGCTGGCTCTTTGGTTTCGTATTGTCTTGGTATAACGGAAATTGATCCAATTAAATATGGACTTCTTTTTGAAAGATTTTTAAATCCTGAGAGAATTTCCATGCCTGATATTGATACTGATTTTCCTGATGATAAAAGAGATGAAGTAGTGGTATATGTTAAAGAAAAATATGGCATAGAACATGTAGCTCATATTATTACTTTTGGTACGCTTAAGGTTAAACAAGTACTAAGAGATGTGGGTAGGGTACTAAATTATTCAAGTGTTGAAATTGATTCTTTATGTAAACTAGTTCCTTTTGCCTATAGTGATTCACTTATGAAGGCTTATGATAATGTGCCTTTGTTTAAACAAAAGATTAATAGTGAACAAAGATTCCGTGAATTATTTAATATTTCCTTAAAATTAGAAGGTTTTCCAAGACATTTATCAACCCATGCAGCTGGTATTGTCTTTTCTAACAAGAATCTAGATGATGTTGTACCAACGGTAAAGGTTGAAAATGATTTGTATTCAACACAATATACGGCTGAATATCTAGAGGAAATGGGTCTTATTAAGATGGATTTTCTTGGGCTAAGAAATCTGGGCATTATTGCCGAAATTGTTGATGAGATAAAGGTTAATCAAGATTTTAATTTGAACAATATTCCTTTAGATGATAAAAAGACTTTCAAACTCATTAAAGATGTTAACTTACTTGGTGTATTCCAATTAGAATCTAGCGGCATGATGAATTTAGCTAGAAAAATGTCACCTAATTCTTTTGAAGAACTTAGTATGATGATCGCTTTATTTAGACCAGGACCTATGGAAAATATTCCTGTTTTCTTACAAAATCGTGCTCATCCTGAAAAGATTACTTATTTGGTTGAAGAATTAAGGCCAATACTAGCTGAGACATATGGCATCATTGTTTATCAAGAACAAATAATGTTGATTGCTAGAAAACTAGCTGGTTTTTCACTTGGCAAAGCCGATTTATTAAGAAGGGCGATGTCTAAAAAGAAGGCTAGTGAACTGGAAAAACTTAAGCCAGAATTTGTAAATGGCTGTATCAATAATGGCTATAAAGAAGATATTGCTTTAAAACTTTATGATTTGATATTGAAGTTTGCCAACTATGGTTTTAATAAATCGCATTCTATTGCCTATGGTCTTGTGGCTTATAAGATGGCCTATCTAAAGGCTAATTTCCCGCTTTATTTTTATAAAGCTTTATTAAATGGAACGATTGGTTCAAGTTCTAAGACTTACGATTATATTAAAGAGTGTAATAAAACAAGTATTGAAATAGGTGCTATTTCAATTAATGATTCTTTATCTTTGTATAAGATTTTTGATAACAAAATAATTATGCCTTTTACCATTTGTAAAGATGTTGGTTTTACAAGTAGTGAAAAGATTGTAAGGGAAAGAGAAGAAAATGGACCTTACAAGGATTATATTAGCTGTGTATATCGACTAAGTAATGTTGGAGTTGATAAGGGTGTTATTTTAAATTTGATTTGTGCTGGAGCTTTTGATGAATTTGATTTAAGTCGTAATACTTTAATGAGTTCCTTACCTAATGTGATTGATTATGTTCATAATAAACCAGCTGGCATTAATATTCTTGAAGAGATGGATGATGGCCCAATCATTAAGGAGACCTTTGATAATAAACAAGTAAGGGCAGAGTATGAAAAGGCTGTCTTAGGCTTCTATTTTAGTTTTAATCCACTATTGGATATTAAGGAAAAATATCATATTGATACTCTTTCAATTGATGTATTAAGTAATAATTTTGGTTATCAAAAGGGTTTTGGTATGATAAAGAGAATTAAACAACATAAGACTAAAAATGGCGACATGATGGCTTTTGTGGATGTTTATGATGATAGCGGGGATATGTCGGTAGTGGTTATGCCAAATTTATACAAAGCTAATCAAGAAGCTTTAAGAAACGGTAAAAGTATTTATTTTGAGGGTAAGGTTGATAGAATTGCGAGTATATTGGCGAAAAAGATTGAGGTATTAGGATGAAAATATTAGTTGTGGATGATGAAGTTAGAATTAGAGAAGTAGTAAAAGAATATGCTAGAGTTAATGACTTTGAATGCGATGAGGCAAGTGACGGCTATCAAGCAATTGACTTAGCTTTAAAAAATGATTATGACTGTATCTTGTTAG
This sequence comes from Clostridium sp. CAG:217, assembly GCA_963623125.1. Classification (GTDB taxonomy): domain Bacteria; phylum Bacillota_I; class Bacilli_A; order Erysipelotrichales; family Erysipelotrichaceae; genus Colivicinus. Next base: position 5,213 of record CAVFKJ010000097.1, on the reverse strand, counting down.
ATATTATGATGCCCAATCTTGATGGCTTTTCGGCTTGTAAAAGAATTAAAGAAAACAAGGATGTTCCAATCATTATGCTTTCGGCTAGAACCGAAGAAGAGGATAAGTTATTTAGTTTTGAAATGGGAATAGATGATTATGTTACGAAGCCTTTTTCACCAAAGGAGTTAATGGCTAGAATTAAGGCGGTAGCCTTACGTAATAAGAAAAAGACTAGTGATAAATTTGTTTATAAGGGCTTAGCAGTGGATTTTGATGCCTATAATGTTTATATCGATAATAAAGTTGTGGATATGACGCCAAAGGAAAAAGAGTTACTGTTTTATCTTATTGAAAATAAGAATATTGCCTTAGATAGAGAGAAAATCTTAAAGGCTGTTTGGAAAGTTGAATATTTTGGTGATGATCGTAGTGTTGATACGCATGTTAAAATGCTTAGAAAATCACTTGGTGAATACCGTGATTTAATTAAGACGGTAAGAGGAATGGGGTATAAATTTGAAATTTAATTTCAAGGGAATTAAATTTAAAACATGGATTTATTTCTTTGTTTTCTCTATTGTTATTTTAAGCTTGCTAGGAATTCTTCTAGTAGCTTTTATTAAGCCTTATTATCGAGAAAACAGAATTAATACTATTGATACTATTGTCATGACTATTCAAGATGAATTATTAGCCAACAAGACAAGTGAAAAGGCGGTAAAAGATGTAGATAGGCTTATCAATGGAAATAATGCTTGTGCACTAATTTATAATTCGAATTCTTATGAAGTATATAGTGCCGATTCTTTGGGCGAGCTTTGCATGCTTAATGAAGATATTGAAATAAACGATTCTACTATCAATATCGTTAAAGAGCCAAAAAAGTTTATAACATTACTTAATAATAATGATTCTTTACAAGCTATTACCTTGTCTAATTATTCAGGAATTGAGATGTTGGTATATGCTAAAAAGATAAGCATCAATTTAACTAATTATTATTTGGTTATTAATACTCCTTTAGAGCTTCTTGATTCTTACGTTGACTTTATTATGCAACAGTATCTTTTTATTGCACTAGTGGTAATAATTGTTTCCCTAATTGTTTCTTTTATTTTAGCTAATCGTATTAGTATGCCGATTGTAAGAATGAGGAAAGAGGCTGGCAAGTTAGCTGATGGTGATTATGATGTTGAATTTAAAAAAGGTGATTCTTTTAGTGAAATAAATGCTTTAGCTAATACACTTGATGATGCGACGGATAAGCTTTCAAAGATTAATGAACTTAGAAAGGATTTGTTGGCTAATGTTTCTCATGATTTAAAGACACCTATTACTTTGATTAGGTCTTATGCGGAGATGATTAAGGATATTTCTGGCGATAATCCGGTTAAGAGAAACGAACATCTTGATGTCATTATTGAAGAAAGTGAGTATTTAACTAAACTGATTAATGATATGCAAGAATATTCTAAGATGCAGGCTGGTTATATTGAACTTAGCAAGTCTAACTTTGATTTGAAAACTTGTGCTAACAATGTTGTTAGTTTATTGAATGGCTTAATAAAAGAGAAAAATATTACTTTAAATAAGAATTTAAAGAGTGTTATTGTTTATGGCGATGAGCTTAAGATACAAAGAGTTATCTATAATTTTTTGTCTAATGCGATAAAGTATTCTTCTGATGATACTTTAATTGAAATGAATATTATTGATAATGAAGACTTTGTGCGTTTTGAAGTAAAGGATGAGGGTGATGGCATAAGTGAAGAAATGCTTCCTTATGTATGGGATAGATATTATAAAATAGATAAGAAATTTAGAAGGAATGAAAATTCAACAGGCCTAGGTTTGGCTATTGCTAAGGCGATACTTGAGGCTCATAAGGCTAAGTATGGTGTAGTATCTAAGTTAAAAGAAGGTTCTACTTTCTATTTTGAACTTTCAAAGGATTATGACAATGAGACAGAATGATTATTTAAAATATATTAATTATCCAATAGTACAGGATTCGCAAATGTTTAAGGTGAATTCAGATACGGCCGCTTTAGGAATGTTTCTTGATGACTTAAAAGGTAAGAGTGTACTTGATTTAGGTACTAATAATGGCGCTTTATTACTGTATGCTCATTATCATCACGGGGGACATCTTGTGGGTGTTGATATTTTTAAGGAGCCTTTAGAACTTGCGGAAATAAATCTTAAACAATACACAAATGACTATGAGCTTATAAATAGTTGTATACAAGATTTAGACATTGAAAAGGTTGATGTAGTGATATGCAATCCACCTTTTTTTGAGATGGGAAATGTCCGTAGCAATAAGTTTTATAAGACAGCTATGTTTGAAGAGACTTTACCATTAGAGGATATGTTTAAGGCTTTTAGAAAAAATATGAAGGATAATGGTGAAGTGTATACATTATATCCAGCTGAAAGATTTCCGGAAATCTATAATATGTGTTTAAAATATAAATTAAAGATAATGAAGATGGTTTTTGTGCATGATGATAAGCGTCCTTATGCTTCTAGGGTTATAATGAAACTTAAGATTGGCCCAATGACCAAGGTTAAGGTATTAAAACCAATCATTATTAGAAACGGGGATTTTATTTAAGAGGTGGAATTATGGCAACAAAAAAGAAAAACAATAGTAAGTATATTTTAGTCGCAATACTTTCGGTATTAGTTATTTTTGGTTTAGCAGTATTATTGTTTGATCCGTTTTCATGGTTTAAGAAACAAGATGGTACAGTGGTAGAACCTACTGCTAGTAGTGAAGTAGAAGATAATGTTGATGAGGAAGAAAAAGCTTTAGTAAAAAAACTTTGGGAAGATGGGAATAGTATTAATAGTGATTATGTTGGTACTATTAAGTTTGATTCAGGCATTATTGAGCAACCTTTTGTACAGGGTAGCGATAACAATACATACTACCGTACTAATTGGGAGACTATGCAATATGATATAGAGGGTACAGTGTTCCTTGATTCTTCTAATACTTTACAAGATCAAAATTTAATCTTGATTGGTCATTATGTTTATGAGAGTTTGGATTCAACTAGAACGCATATGTTTACTCCTTTACAAAAACTTATCGATGAAAAGAATTATGAAGACAATAAGTATGTAAAACTATATTTAGATAATGAAGTTAGAGATTATGAAGTAGCTTATGTTTATTATTGCCAGCTAATCTTTGATGAATATGATGGTGAATCTTTCTATTACACAGAGGATGGTTATGAATTCTATGCGCCTAATTATACTGAGGAAATGTTCGATAATTATATTAGCACTATTAAAGCTAATGCTTTCTATGATACTGGTATCGATATCGATTATGATGATAAGATTTTAACTTTACAAACTTGTGTTGAAAATAGAGATGATTTAAGAGAAATCGTAGTACTTAAAGAGATTGGACGCAGAACATATGAAGACTAGGGATTTGGTTATAATGGCCTTATGCGCCGCTTTACTTTGTGTTTTGGCACCACTTTCTATTCCATTAGCAGGTAATGTTCCAATTTCTTTAGCTACTTTTGCGGTTATGCTTATTGGCTTGTTGCTTGGTGGCAATAAAGGGCTATTGGTAGTGCTTGTTTATATCATTTTAGCGTTTGCAGGCTTGCCAGTTATGTCTGGCTTTACAGGTGGTGCCGCTAAATTATTAGGGGCAACAGGGGGTTATGTTTTTGGTTATTTGCCTCTAGTTTATTTAACTGGCTTATTTGGCTATAAGAAAGATATTAAAAATAAGATACTTGGCATGGTTCTTGGAACTATTGTTCTATATGCCTTCGGTACAGCTTGGTTTATATTCTATACACATATGGAATTAAAGGCTGCTTTACTAGCTTGTGTAGTACCATTTTTAATTGGTGATGCGCTTAAGATGGCGGTTTGTATCTTGCTTAGCGATAAACTATTAAAAGTAATCGAAAGACAATAAAACAAGATACTATGTCTAGTTTTTTAAATGCTTTTGGGTTGTTGCACAAAAAATGAAAATAATTCTTCTTATTTGTGAATAAAATAATATAATATTTATTGGAAGCGTTTTCTTTTTTGGAAAACTAAGGAGGAAGAAAAATGAAAAATATAAATCTCGAAGAGTATGGCATTACAGGGGCCAAGGAAGTAGTTTATAATCCTGGCTATGATTTCCTTTTCGAGGAAGAAACAAACCCAGAATTAGAGGGTTATGAAAAGGGCAAATTGACTGAACTTGGTGCTGTTAATGTTATGACTGGTATCTATACGGGTAGATCTCCTAAGGATAAATATATTGTTATGGATGAAAATTCTAAGGACACTGTTTGGTGGACTAGCAAGGATTATCCAAATGATAACCACCCAATGAGCGAGGAAACTTGGAAAGCTGTTAAGGATATTGCTAAAAAGGAATTAAGCAATAAGCGTTTATTTGTTGTGGATGCTTTCTGTGGCGCTAATAAAGACACTAGAATGGCTGTTAGATTCATTGTTGAAGTAGCTTGGCAAGCACATTTTGTAAAGAATATGTTTATTAAGCCAACTGAAGAAGAACTTGAAAACTTTAAGCCAGATTTTGTTGTTTATAATGCTAGTAAGGCTACTGTTGAAAACTATGAAGAACTTGGTTTAAATTCTAAGACTTGTGTAGCATTCAATATCACTTCTAAAGAACAAGTTATTATCAATACTTGGTATGGTGGTGAAATGAAGAAGGGTATGTTCTCTATGATGAACTACTATCTACCTTTAAAGGGTATGGCTAGTATGCATTGTAGTGCAAATACTGATTTAAATGGTGAAAATACTGCTATCTTCTTTGGCTTATCAGGTACAGGTAAAACTACACTTTCAACTGATCCTAAGCGTTTATTAATTGGTGATGATGAACATGGATGGGATGATAATGGTGTATTTAATCTAGAGGGTGGTTGTTATGCCAAGGTTATTAATCTAGATAAAGAATCTGAACCAGATATTTATAACGCAATTAAGCGTGACGCACTGCTTGAAAATGTTACCGTAAGCGATGATGGTAAGATTGATTTCGCTGATAAGAGTGTAACTGAAAATACTCGTGTTTCTTATCCTATCAATCATATTAAGAACATTGTTAGACCTGTTTCTAGTGCGCCTAGTGCTAAGAGTGTAATTTTCTTAAGTGCTGATGCCTTTGGTGTATTACCTCCTGTTTCTATTCTTACTCCAGAACAAACTAAGTATTATTTCTTAAG
>CAVFKJ010000096.1:0-6095 GCA_963623125.1 Clostridium sp. CAG:217 | reverse complement strand
TTATGAAAGGTGGCAAGGTTGCGATTGTTGGTGGTGGTAATGTTGCGATGGATGCAGCTAGAACTGCTTTAAGGCTTGGTGCTGAAAAAGTATATGTCATCTATAGACGTTCTTTAGAAGAACTTCCTGCTAGAAAAGAAGAAGTTGAACACGCTATGGAAGAAGGAATTGACTTTAGATTATTAAATAATCCGGTTGAAATCCTTGGTTACCACAATCCTGATGATCCTCGTGATCCTAAAAACAACTTTGTTACTGGTATTAGATGTATCAAGATGGAACTTGGAGAACCTGACGCGAGTGGTAGAAGAAGACCAGTTGCAATCCCTGGTTCTGAATTTGAACTTGAAGTTGATACTGTTGTTATTTCAATCGGTACTACTCCTAACCCATTGATTAAATCTACTACTTCAGGACTAGAAGTAACTAAGAAGGGCGGCATTATCGTTGATGATACTGGCAAGACTACTAAGGATAAAGTTTATGCTGGTGGTGATGCGGTAACTGGTGCTGCTACAGTTATTTCAGCTATGGGTGCTGGTAAGTTAGCTGCTAAGTCAATCGATGAATATTTAAGTAAATAACACTTACAAAAAAATAATTTTAAATAAGGCTACAGCTTTAAAAAGTTGTAGCTTTTTTCTTGGAAATTAATAAATTATACGTAATATTATGTATTATGATATAAGTACTATAGGAGGTTTTATATGTCATTAGTTTCTTATCCTGCTATTTTCCATCAAGAAGAAGGTTCTTATTGGGTAGAATTTCCAGATTTAGAAGGCTGCTTTTCAAAAGGAGATAATTTGGAAGAGGCCTTTAATAACGCTAAAGAAGCGCTGGGGTTATATTTGGATAGTGATGATGATATCTATGATAGAAAAATAAATAAGCCATCAAAAGTATTGGATGTAATTGAAAACAATAAAGACAAAGGTGGACTTGTTATGATTGTTAGTTATGATTCTATTGAATATGGAAAGAAATATAAAAATAAAGCAATTAAAAAAACATTGAGTATTCCACAATGGCTTAACGATATAGCTGTTAAAAACAATATTAATTTCTCAAGTGTTTTACAAGAAGCTTTAATAGACAAGCTCAAGCTTAAATAACTTTAATGTATTCTAATAGTTTATTTAACTGTTTTATTGATTCATTTAAATTGTTCTTATCGATACTTGTGTACTTGATCAAAAGTGTATGAGTATCTTTTTCTTTATTTAAAAAATGTGATAGTGTATATATTTTTATGCCTATTTTTAACGCTATTTCTTCTACTTCTTTATCGCTAATTTGATATGGATAGTATATAAGTAAGTGAAGTCCCATATCGGCTTCTTTGATTGCTATATCAGGATTATTTTTTAGATTCTTTAAAAGTTCTTCCCTAATTTCACGATATTTCTTTTTCTTCTTATTTAATAGTCTTTCAAAAGAGCCTTCATCAATGAAATCCGCAAGAATTAGTTGGTCTAAAACTGGAACTGTACAACTTGCATTTTTCATCTTTATCTCATATTCTTTTAGTAACTTTTCTGGCAAAATCATATAGGCGATTCTAAAAGATGGTGCTAGAGTAATAGAAAAAGTATTCATATATATAACATGGCTATTATTTAGACTATATAAGGGTGAAATAGGCTTTCCTTTAAGTCTTAATTCAACATCATAATCATCTTCGATGATAATTGAATCATTATTTATGGCATAGTTTAAAAGTTCGTACCTTCTTTTTATAGGCATTGTTATACCGCTTGGATAATGATGATTAGTTGATACATGAACTACATCAGGTCTTACTTTATTTAAGATGTCTACACTTATTCCATTTTCATCTAGAGGTATATAGTTGTAATTTACTTCATATTCTTTATAGGTGTTAGCTATACTTTTATGTCCTGGATCTTCTAGGGCATATTTTTTATTTCTGCCTAAAAAATTGATTAATAAAGAATATAAACTCTCTGATCCTGACGAAATGATTATTTGATTGTAGGATACTTCCATTCCTAGATAATTATTCAAATGCTTCGCGATAGCCTTTCTTAAGGTTTCGTGTCCTTTATAACCACAAGGTAATAAAAGTTTTTCTTGATTATTAGAAATTACTTTCCGACAAGTTTTAGACCAGGCTGAAAAAGGAAAGATATCACTGCCAGAAGAAGTGCTAGTAAAATCAATTTTATAATTACTTTGTTTTATTTCTTTTATTTGATTTATTTTGACTTTTTTGTTTGGTGCTATATCGATTTGGCTAACATAGTAGCCTTTCTTTTCGATTGAATAAATATATCCTTCAGATAATAATTGCTCATAAGCCTTTTCGATAGTGATTAAAGAAACATTGTTTTTTTCAGCTAATTTTCTTTTACTAGGGAGTTTTTCATTAGCCTTAAGTTTTCCTTCTTTTATCTTTGTTACATATTCTTGATAAATCTTTAAATATAAAATTTGGTGTTTTAATCTGGTCATATAAATATATCTAAATCTGGTTATTTTAATATAGTCAATATGATTATATACTAATTTCATCTTGGGGGTATATATATGAAAAATAACACAGTATTAAAATTATCTGTTACAGCATTAATGGCGGCCTTATGTTATGTTGCATTTACTTTTTTACAGATTAAGATTCCAACACCTGTTGGCTACACTTCGTTTCATTTAGGCAATACTTTTTGTGTTTTAGCAGCTTTATTGCTTGGTGGATTACCAGGCGGTATTGCGGGAGCTATTGGCATGGGCATTGGTGATTTATTAGATCCCGTCTATATTGCGGTTGCACCAAAAACCATTATTCTAAAACTAGGTATTGGCATTGTTACAGGTCTTGTGGCACATGATGTATTAAAGATTAATAATAAAGAAGGCAAAGACTTAAAGAAGGCAGCTTTCCTTGCCAGTGGAGCAGGTATGTTATTTAACATGATTGGTGAGCCTGTTTTTTCTTATCTTTACTATTTGGTTGTATTAGGCAATAGTGAAAAGGCTGTTACTTATCTTGCTGTAGCTAAGTTTGTAACGACAGGTGTAAATGCCGTTTTAGCAATTATTATCGCATCACTTATTTATATTGCCTTATATCCTAGACTTAAAAAGAGTGGCATGCTTGATAAAATTTCACCAAAGTACTGATTTTGGATAATAATTCTTTACATTAATTTTTAAAGTGATATATTAAAGACATGAAAAGTTTAACATTAAGAAATTGTTGTTGCTGTAAGAAGGGTATGCGAATATAACAATTTTCTTGTCGGCTTTTTTGATTGTATTGCATAGGAATCTTCGATAAGAAGATTCCTTTTTTGTTTATGGGAGGTAAAAAGTATGAATATTAAACAAAATGTAAGTGAACTAGTAGGTCATACTCCACTTGTGGAATTTGTGAAGTATGAAAAAGAGGAGAATATTAAGGCTCATATCGTTGGTAAGCTTGAATATTTTAATCCTGGTGGTTCTGTTAAAGATCGTATTGCGAAGGCTATAATTGATGATTATGAAGAAAAAGGCATTTTAAAACCTGGTTCAACAATTATTGAACCAACCAGTGGAAATACTGGTATTGGCCTTGCGATGATTGCGGCAAGTAGGGGCTATAAGCTAATTATTACAATGCCAGAGACTATGTCAAAAGAAAGAATTGCTTTAATGAAGGCTTATGGCGCTGAAGTGATGCTAACTGAAGGTGCTAAGGGTATGAAAGGTGCTATTGCTAAGGCAAATGAACTTAAGGAACAAATAGGCAATTCAATTATTGCTGGTCAATTTGAGAATATGGCTAATCCAAAGGCACACTATGAAACTACTGGTCCAGAAATTTATGAAGATACAGATGGCATGGTTGATATTTTAGTTGCAGGTATTGGCACAGGTGGTACTATTAGTGGAACTGGCAAATTCTTAAAGGAAAAAATCAAAGATATTAAAGTAGTTGGCGTAGAACCAGAAGGTTCTCCAGTTTTAAGTAAGGGTGTAAGTGGCTCACATAAGATTCAAGGTATTGGTGCTGGCTTTGTTCCTGCCACATTAGATACAAAGATATATGATGAAATTATCACTGTAAGCAATGAAGACGCTTTCGCTACTACTAAACAAATTGCCCATAAAGAAGGCATTTTAGTTGGTATTTCTAGTGGTGCTGCAATCTTTGCGGCAAAGAAATTGGCTGAAAGAGAAGAGAATTTTGGCAAAAGAATCGTTGTTATTTTGCCTGATACTGGAAATAGATATTTGTCATTAGACTTATTTAATTAGTATGATATTTAGTGATATTAAAAGACAAGTAGAGAATATTAAGAAAAGTGATCCAGCAAGTACAAATGCACTTACAATAATTCTCTTATATCCTAGTATTCACGCTATCTTTGTATATCGAATAGCACATTTTTTCTATAACATTCATTTCTTTTTCCTAGCTAGATTGTTATCGCAATTATCAAGATTTTTTACTGGAATCGAAATTCATCCAGGTGCCAAAATTGGCAAAGGATTATTTATTGATCATGGGATGGGTGTTGTGATTGGTGAGACAAGTATTATTGGTAATGATGTTAAAATGTTTCACGGGGTTACACTTGGTGGTGTTGGAAATGAAAAAGGAAAAAGACATCCAACAGTTAAGGATAATGTAACAATTGGCTGTGGTGCCAAAGTTCTAGGTAATATCACAATAGGTAAGGGTGCTAACATCGGTGCTAACGCAGTTGTTTTAAAAGATGTGCCCGACTTTGCAACAGCGGTTGGTGTTCCGGCTATAATAAAGGAGAAAAATTAATGAAAAAAATACTATTAATATTATTGTTGCTGATCGCTTTTACGGGCTGTCAAAGCAAAGAAACTACGGAGCCTACAAAAAGCGAATCAAGCGCTTGTGGCATTGAAACATGTGATGAAGACGAAAAAGCTACTTATTTAATTGCAGACAATCAAATTAGCGTAAGCGAAGTTGTTTCAAAACTTGATAACAAAGAAACTTTTGTCTTATATATGTATTTTGATGCTTGCCCATGGTGTAAGGAACTTGGCCCAATTGTCAGTGATTATTTAAAAGATAAAGAAGAACTTTTAAATTTAACTTATGCTTTAAATGTACGACCTGATGGTGTTAAAGAAAATGATTTAAGATATAAAGATGACGATGGCAATTATAATGAGCCATTATTCGAGACTATCTATAACTTTATATATGATCAACTAGATGAAGATAAAGTAGTTTATGTGCCAACATTGTTGTTTATAAAAGATGGCCAATTAGTTTATTATCATTCTGGAACTGTTGAAGGGCATGATGCAACTGAAAGAACTTTAACTGATGATGAGAAGCAAACTATCATCAATATGTTAGAAGAGTATTATTCTCTCTTCGCTTAGAATTTTCGTTATAATGTAAACATGAAGAAAAAATTTATTAAAACGAAGAATTTGTATTATTTTGTCCTTGTTGCATTCATTATTTCGATTATTTATTCAATAGTGATGATTGTAAGAGCACCAAGTGAAGATGTGAATACACTTACAAGACAAAAGAGCGATTATGTATTAATGCTATTGCAATGTATTTTAGGATTAATTGCGATGAATCTCCCTAGCTTTTTATACAAGAAGTTTCATGTTACTATTCCATCAAATACCATTATTGCTTATTTAATATTCTTGTATGCTGCAATAGTATTGGGAGAAGTTAGATCATTCTATTATCGCTTTGAACATTGGGATACTGTTTTACATGCTTTCTCGGCAGGCATGCTTGGCTCTTTGGGCTTTGATGTAGTTAACTTTTTAAACAAGAGTGATACTATTAAACTTCAATTATCGCCATTCTTTGTAGCTTTATTTGCCTTTTGCTTTGCGATATCTATTGGTGTATTATGGGAAATCTATGAATTTTCTTTCGATGGAATACTTGGACTAAATATGCAAAAGTTTAGACTTGAGGATGGAACTAATTTAATAGGTAGAATGGCCCTTAAAGATACTATGGATGATTTAATTATTGATTGTATTGGTGCGCTTGTTACTTCAACCATTGGCTATTTTGGCTTATTACATTATAAAAAGAAAGAATTAGAAGAAAATAAGGGAAAGTAGCT
>CAVFKJ010000095.1:0-15028 GCA_963623125.1 Clostridium sp. CAG:217 | reverse complement strand
CCTTTAATCTTTTAATGCCACTTCTATACATTTTGTCTTTATATCTACTAGAAACCAATGTAAGAATACTATCATCTGGCAAATCTTTCTCATCCTTAAAGCATTCATTATAATATGTACATTTACTACGCAAATGACAAGCTCTAGTTTTAATTGGTGAATAAGAATCTAAACTAGTAGCCTTAATCCGATCTATTAAGTATTTATAATCAACAATCTCTTGATTTAAATAATTAATTAATTTAATTCCATTTCTACTATCAGTTAAGATAAATAAGCTATCAACATCTAAAACTTCATCAAAAACATATTCACCATTTATATAGGCAATATATACATTATTTACATCAATACCTACATTCTCTAATACTTCTAAAGTTATTCGATAGTAAAAAGGATCAAATTCTTTAATCGAAGTTCCATTATAGATAAAGTAAATATCATAACCATTTTTAACTTTATGCATTAATGGCACTTTAATTCTTAATTCGTAATCTTCAAATCTAGTTTTTAAAAACCAATTGTAATTATCTTTTTCTTTAAAAAAGCGATCATTAACGTCATTGACAACACCCTTATAATAATCATCAACTTTTAAATATCTTATCAACAAATCATTCAGTGATTCATCACTTCTTAAGTAATGATTAGAGTTAACTTGTTTATTTGTTAAAAAATATATTCTTGGACAACGGATAAACTTTTTTAAATCTTCAATATGATACATAAGTATTTCCTTTACTTAATTATAGCATCATCAAAGAATTTGTATAAAAGCACTTGGCACGCAAGTGCTTTTATAGGATATTTTGGTTTTTGGGACTAATCAGTATAATAGATTTTTTCACCGACAAGTTCAGGGCGATACACTATCTCACCTGAATCTTTATCGAAATTGTTTTGTTGAAGACGGCCTTTAACTATTAAGCTATTTCCTTTCTTTATTCTCTCACAGGCCTCACTCGCAACATTTTTGAACAATGTAATTTTAAATTCATCGTAACTTGGACTATCAACAGGCTTATAGGCGCGCTCAACAGAAATTAATAAATTACAATACTTATAACCTTTTTCTGTTTCAATAAGTTCTGGCTTTTCCAAGGCTCTACCGTAAAATTTAAACTCGTTCATTTTTTCCTCCTTTCTAGTTACTTACAACTATAAGGTAACACTATTTTGTTAGAAAAAATTCCCAAGTTACAGCGAGTTATCCACAACTTTATTCTCATTTTCCACATTCATTTATGTGGATAACTGTCTCATTTTTTAAATCAAATGAATCAAAAACTTTAATCACATCTTCGCATTTAATATCTAATAAAGTCTTATATTCTTCAAAAAAATCATATCCTGTTAAACGATCACAAAGATACCCAATGTTCAAATCAGCGGTATTATCAAGGGTTTTAAAGGATGAGCCTATATCAGCACGAAGAGTTTGTCTTAAAATTTCATCATTTAAAACATTCTCTTTAAGAGCTTCCTTTACAAATTCTTTGATGTCCACTTTTATATCTTCGCAAAAGAAAATAATATGTGCATAACTCATTGAGAAATCCACACTCACATCAAAGGATGAATTGATAATCTTTTTATCTAACCAACTTTGATACTTAGGATTTTTAGGTGAAAAGATACTATTAAGATAAAGTTCCATACATTTTTCTTTTATATAAACATCTTTTTCATCCTTAAAATCAGGTTTTATTTTAATAGCGTAAGCATCTCTTGACTTAGCTACATCCATATCAAAACTATAGTATTCTCTTACTACTTCATCTTTTTCATCTTCAAAAATAGTCTCTACTTTAGCATTATTTTGGTAATTCTTATTTTCTTGATTACTTCTTACAATATCAAAAAGTATTTCAGGATTTATTGAACTAGTGATACATAAAATCATATTGTTAGGATGGTAATTTAGCTTATAACATAGTTCTAATTCTTCTTTAGTAGTCTTGTTTACACTATCAAAATCGCCACCAACATCATACTTTAAAGGAAGTTTATCATATAAAGAAGCATAGGTTTCATTTAAAATACGTGATTCCGCTCTTTGATTATACATAGCTAATTCTTGATTAATTATGCCTTTTTCTTTTTCGACATTTTCATCAGTAATAGCTAAATCTTGAACAAAATCTAATAGTAAATTAAGTGGTTTCTTAATTTCCTTATTTGTTGTATCAAAATAATAAACTGTATAGTTATATGATGTAAAAGCATTCACATTACATCCCATATTCGAAAAAGTCGCAAAAATATCTTTTTCTTCACATTCAAACAGTTTGTGCTCCAAAAAATGAGCTACCCCAGGATGAAAATTATATTCTTTCCCATCATATTTTTGTTTGATATCAAGAGCCCCAAATCTTGTTCCAAAGGCACAAGATGTTGTCAAAAAGCCTTCTTTATGAATAACAATTACTTTTAAGCCATTGCTCAAAGTTTCTTCATATAATGTTTCATCAAAAAATTCATCATGTATCTTATGCATCTTTTACACCTCTTAACATATATGTAAAAATATGTTGATAGTCTTTTAAACAAGCACTTATATCGTCGGCAGTAACCTTTTTTATACTTTCAATATATTCTTCTAATGTTTGTTTAACACCATTTATGTGTAAAGTATAATCAAAAGAAAAATATTCAATCAAGTCGTCTTCAACCCCTTCAAAACTAGCTAAAAGGCCATTTCTAATCACATCAATATTGTTTAAATCATAATCTTTATCAATTACTCGTTTAATTTGAATATCTATTTGTTTCAATACTTCATCTTTATTCTTTTTATCAATAGCTGTTCTGATGATTACTAGACCCTCATTGGCCATATTTTCAATACCGATACCATAACATAGCGACATTTTTTCTCTTACTTGAGCAAACAATAAAGATGTTGGTGCATTGCCTAATACACAGGCGGTCATTAAATTAGTAGCTACCTTATTTGATAGTGAATTACACTTTGTAGCGTATACACTATAAAGATATGATTGAGAAACATTCTTATCTTCAATAATTTCACCAAATTCTTCAATATCTACTAAACGATTTTTAACAAGCTTAACTTCATTGTGTTTTTTATATTTATTTAAATAACTTAGAACTTCATCATTAAAATCACCATATAAATAAATATCAAGATTATAATCACTAATCACCTTATGATAAATATCCTTAACATCTTGTAAAGTAATTTCATCAAAATAATCCACAATATCCGCATCAAATATCTTGAATTCCTCATCCTTTTCCATGAGTAATTTGTTAACTCTATTTCTGCCATATTTATCAGGTTTGTCCAAGTTATGAGAAACTCTAAGTTTTATTTCTCTTTTATATTCTTCTAAAAGTTCTTCTGAAAAGAAAGGATTATTTAAACATTCATCAAAAAAATTCAAATAGTCTTTGAAAGTAACATCTTTTAAGAATTTAGGATTAATAAAAGAGAATCTTATTCTATAAGTTAATAGTTCATTATAGATGCTAAAAGCAGAACCAATAGAAGCACAATAAAGATTGTCTTTTATTGCACGCATATCATTTTTAGTTGGATACTTTTGGCTGTAGCGTCCAATAAAGCCTCTTAGTAAAGATAAAGAAAGTCTTTCTTTAAAAGTATACTTATTAGAAAAATAGAAAACCATTTTAATAGTTTTATATTTATTTGTTTTAATGTAGTTAATGTTTAAATCTCTAGTAATTTCCTGCATCATTTTCTTCTTTCTTAACAAATACTTCTCTTGGCTTAGAACCATTAGCTGGACCTATAATATTATTTTCTTCTAATTGGTCAATAATTCTAGCAGCTCGATTATAGCCAATGCCAAATCTTCTTTGTAGCAAAGAGGTAGAAGCTTTTTGGCTTTCTCTTACAAATTCGACAGCTTCATCATATAAAGAGTCCTTTTCTTTCTTGCCATCGGCAGTAAAAGAGAAAGAGTCATCACCTTCCTTAGTTCTTTCTAAGGCAAAATAAGTATCATCATAATCAGGAATAGCTTGTTTCTTACAGTACTGTGTAATCTTTTTAATTTCATCATCTGTCACAAAACAGCCTTGTACTCTAATTGGTGCACTTTCGCCGCTTGGGAAATAAAGCATGTCACCATATCCAAGTAATTTTTCAGCACCTGTTTGATCAAGTATAGTACGAGAATCAATTGAACTTGATACTGCAAAAGAGATACGTGAAGGGATGTTCGATTTAATAAGACCCGTAATAACATCGGTACTAGGACGTTGAGTTGCCACAATTAGATGCATACCACACGCTCTTGATAATTGTGTTAATCTTTGAATAGATGCTTCTACATCCTTTTTGGCAACCATCATCAAATCAGCCAACTCATCTATGATAATGGCAATATAAGGCATCTTCTCAAGAGGCTTTTCATCTTCTTTTAAATTTTTATTATGGCTTTCAACAAAGTTGTTGTAATCGCTGATATTACGCACTTCATTTTCCGCAAAAATCTCATATCTTTCTTCCATGATGACAACCATCTTCTTAAGCATCATACTTGCCATATTAGAATCAGTTATAACTGGCCATAATAAGTGTGGGATATCATGATACGGTGTAAATTCAACCTTCTTAGGGTCAACCAAAACAATCTTTACTTCATCAGGCTTAGACCTTAACAAGAAAGAAGTGATAATTGTATTCATACATACTGATTTACCAGAACCAGTTGCACCAGCTACCAGTAAATGAGGCATCTTGTTAAGTTCACAATATACTGGCTCACCTAGTAAGTTTTTGCCCAGTGCAAACATTAGTTTACTATTGTCATATTTAGTTGGAACCTTACGCATTAATTCAGACATTCTAACCATGACTGTTTCCGCATTTGGTATTTCAACACCTACAACATCCTTACCCGGAATTGGTGCCTCTATTCTGATTGTTTTAGCCTTTAAGCCCATTTTAATATTATCGGCAATACCATTAATACGATTAACCTTAACATCTTCACTTGGTTTAATTTCAAATTTGGTAACACTTGGGCCAATAAAAGTATTCATAAGTTTAGCTTCAATACCAAAATTATGTAATATCTTAATAAGTTCTGCCCCTTTCACATCTGCAGAAGCTTGGTTTTGGCTACTTGGTTTACCAGCAATATTTGTTAATAAAGAAATCGATGGTAAACGATAATTTTTAACATTTTTAACTGTTTTCTTAGAATCGTTAACTGGTTCTTCTTCTAATTTTAATTGTTCGGCTTTAACAGGCTCTTCAATAGTTTCTTCCTTTTTTGAAGGAATAGATTCAACAGCCAAATCATTTGAAGAATCATCCTTTGAATCATCCTTAAGGAAATATTCCATTGAAAAAGCACTAGTATTTTCAACTTTTTCAATATGTTGTTCATTGGTTGGGATAGAAACACCATCAGCACTAATTTGACCAGAGAAATAAGCTTTCATATCACTTTCAAGCTGAGCTCTTCTTTGATTTTCTTCTTCCTCTTGTGCTCTTTTTTCTTCTAGTAGTCTTTCTCTAGTGGCTTTTCTTTCACTTACAAAAGCACTATGTTTTTCTTTAATCTTCACGCCAGTATCTTTTACACCTGAAAAGAAAGTTTTATAGACACCTAGTGGAACAATTAAAATTAAAGAAAGCAAAAATAAAACCCAAATAATTATAAAAGTTCCTTCTAAGTCAAAGGCCTTAGCTGTAAGAAACAACAATAATGTCCCTATTAAACCACCACCATAGTTAGCATCAGCATGTGGCATATTTTTTACATTACTAAAAATATCTAAAAGCAATTGATTAGTTATGGAAGTTTGTGTTTTATTTATTATATAAGCTCCAAGAAGTAGGATTGCAACATTCAAAATAGCAAGTCCAATATAGAACCAATAGTTAAAGTTATATTTTCTTTTTAAAAACACATTAATAAAAAAACAAACAAACAATGTTATTAGAACCGCAATATAATATGGTCCGCATAAAAAAACAAAAAGATTGTTGATAAAGGTACCAGCAACCCCATATTTGCCTATTGAAAAATATATTAATACACCAATGACTATAAAGGCGATAAGGCTTTTATAGTCAAAGGATTCTTCGATAACTTCTTCTTTCTTTTTTCTCGCCATTACTTCCCTCCATTAACTTCAATAATAGCAGGTAATATCATTGGATGTTTGCCTGTGTTTTTACCAACATAAGCCGAAATCCTCTCCTTAGCTTCCATTCTCACTTTCATATTGTCATAACGGTTTTCTTTAACCGCCTTAGCTACTGTATCACATAAGATGTTACCAATCTCATTCAATAGATTTTCGGCATCCTTTAAATAGATAACACCTCTACTTTGGATATCTGGTCCACCAATTAATTCCTTAGTCTTAAAATCCAAAACAATACCACAAACTATTGCACCATCAGTAGATAAAGTTTCCCTATCCTTTAGTACCATACCCGATACATCGGCCTTATCAGAACCATCAATCAATATTTCATTTAGTTCAATAAAATCTCTTGTCGAAACAAGTTTATGATTTTCAAAAGTAGCGAATTGACCATTATCCAAGATAATAATACGATCTGGTGTATAGCCCATATCTACCGCAATATCAGCATTATTAATTAAATCATAGTATTGGCCCTTTACTGGCAAATAATACTTTGGTTTAACAAGATAAAGCATCATCTTTAAGTCTTCTTTAGAAGCGTGCATACTCAACAAATCTTTACGATGTAGCTTTACAATCTTTACATCAGCACGATACAAATCATCTTCCATGGCTGCCGCTTCTTTTTCAGTACCTGGCACAACTGGAGAAGCAATAATTACTAAATCATCTTTTTGTAAAACTAATGTGCGGTCTTCACCAATCGCGATATTATTTAATAATTTAAACACTTGTTTACCAGAACCAGAAACAATACAAATAATATCTTTTAAATCATTATTAAATTCTTTACTTGAAACAATAGTATTAGCTGGAATCTTATAATAGCCTAATTCTTCAACATTCTTTAATAATTTTAAATGTTCTTCATCATAGAAGAATACTTTCTTCTTATATTTTTTAGCTAGTTCTAAAACCTCAATAATACGATATAAATTTTGTTTATATAAAGTCATAATCAAACGATTATCAAGATTTTCAATATAAGTTTCAATTAAATCAGTAATACGATGTTTTGGTGCTGTATAGCCATCTCTTTTAGAACCAACCGATTCCGACATTAAACATAAGACATTTTGACTACTTAACTTTGTTAAGACATCCATGTCCATTGAAAAAGCTTCATAAGTCATATCATAGTCAACAATAAACTCACTTGTATAAACAATAGAACCTTGATCAGTTTCAAATATCAAGCCAACACCATCAGCAATAGACATCATGACTGGGAAAGAATGTATTACATGACCAGCAATCTTAATTGTTCCATCTCTTCTAATAATATTAATTCTCTTTTTAGAATTCTTTGGAAGCTCCTCTTCGATAATCTTAGCAGTTAAAGCAGTAGCATATACTTCAAAATCACATTCTTTTAAAATATGTCCTAAAGCCTTCATTACATCATCATGACCATGAGTAATGAAAATAGCCTTAACACGATCTTTGTTTTCAATTAGGTAACTATAATCAGGAATAATATATTCGACGCCTAATTGTTGATTTTCAGGATATTTAAGACCAGCATCTACAACAAAAATGTCATTGTCAATTTCGATACAATACATATTTTTGCCATCTTCGTCTAAACCACCTAATGCCATTAAGCGAACTTTTTCCATTATAATTCCTCCATAAACTTTTACTTTATAAATTATAAAATAAAAAACCTTGGTATTAAAGGTTTTTTATTTTAATGACTATCAATTTGTTAGGCTTATTTCTTGAAATAGCGATTGTATAAACCTTCTAGCGCTTTACCATGCCTTGCTTCATCTCTTGCCATCTCATGAACTGTATCATGAATTGCATCAAGACCATTCTTTTTAGCGCAAGTTGCAAGTTCTACTTTACCAGCAGTTGCACCATATTCACAATCAACTCTCCACTTTAAATTCTTAGCAGTAGAAGAAGTCATATTTGGTTCTAGTTCACTTCCTAATAGTTCAGCAAACTTAGCAGCATGTTCTGCTTCTTCATATGCAGCTTTTTCCCAATATAATCCAACTTCAGGATAGCCTTCCCTATGGGCAATTCTTGCCATACATAGATACATGCCTACTTCTGAACATTCGCCGTTGAAATTAGCTTTTAATTGATCATAAATATATTTCTTATCTTCATCAGAAATATCAGGATTGTTTTTTACTGTTTCTTCATACACGCCAAACTTGTGCTCAGCAGCCAATTTCATTTCGCCCTTAACTTCTTCAAACATGTTTGACTTAGCATGACATACCGGACATTCTTCAGGGACCTTATCACCTTCATAGATGTAGCCACAAACCTTACATACAAATTTCATTTTACTTTCCTCCATGTATTTGTATCTTTATTTAATCAAATTAAAATAATTAATCAACTACTTTGCCCACAAGTTCACCATTTAAAGAAAAACTCATACATTCAGTAATTCTAACATTTACTAAATCACCAACTTCAATACCTTCACCCTTGAAATTAACAAGCTTATTTTCAGGCGTGTATCCAGAATATACTTCATCATTTTTCTTTGATTTGCCATCTACTAATACTTCAACAATTTGATCTTTAAATCTTTGATTCTTCATATTAGCGTAATACGCAACCTTCTTATTCAATTCTTGAAGTCTAGCTTCTTTAACATCTCTTGGTGTTTCATCTTCCATGTTAGCAGCAGGTGTACCACTTCTTTTTGAATAAATGAAAGTATAGGCATTATCATATTTACAATAATCAACAATATCTAAAGTGCCCTTAAAATCTTCATCATTTTCATTTGGAAAACCAACAATAATATCCGTTGTATAAGCAAAATTCTTTAGTTTTGAATTTAGCTTGTCAAATAAAGCTTTATACTCTTCAATCGTATATCTTCTATTCATCTTCTTAAGAATTGCATCACTACCACTTTGAACAGGTAAATGAATATAAGGACAAATATTAGGATTTCTAGCAATCGCATCAATCATATCATCATTAAAATCCCAAGGATGTGATGTCATAAATCTAACTCTTTTAATACCGGTTTTAGCCACCTTTTCAAGTAAATCGCCAAAGCCATAACCAAGTTTTAAATCCTTGCCATAGGCATTAACATTTTGTCCCAAAAGACATACTTCCTTATAACCACTATCTTTTAAATCTTGTACCTCTTTTACAACATCTTCTAAAAGACGGCTTCTTTCTTTACCTCTAGTATAGGGAACAATACAATAAGTGCAGAATTTATCACAGCCATACATAATATTGACATAAGCTTTGTGGCTTGACATACGAGTAACGGGCACATTTTCAATTACTTCACCTTGTTTGGAAAAAACTTCAACTGCTCTTTTCTTCTTACTTTGATAAATATCATAAATCATCTTTGGCAATGAAGTAATATTGTGTGTACCAAAAATAATATCTACTTGATGATACTTTTTAAGTAAAGTAGTAACGGTTTTCTCTTCTTGCGTCATACAACCGCAAATGCCAATAAGTAAAGATGGATTATCTTTTTTAAGCCTTTTTAAGGCACCAACTTCACCAAATACTTTATCTTCAGCACCTTCTCTTACAGCGCAAGTATTAATTAAGATGATATCGGCATCTTCTTCTTTTTCACATGGTGTATAGCCTAAATTGTCTAAAAGACCAGCTATTGTCTCAGAATCTCTAAAGTTAGCTTGGCAACCATGGGTTTTAATAAGATATTTCTTATCTTTACCAATATTCTTAAATTGTTCATCAATGTCAAAAGATAATCTTTCAATCTTTTCTGCGTTATTTCTTCTTCTAGCTTCCTTAATATCGGGAAGAATGTAATCTTTTCTCATAACTATTATTCTATAAAAAAGGCATAAAAAAACCAAGTATTATAACTTGGCTCTTTTTTAGATCAATTATTGTGAAATTGCACCTGTAGGACAAGTTCCACAACAAGCACCACAATCAACACAAGTATCTTCACTTACTGTGCATTTTCCTTGATCGTCAATACTTAATGAACCTGTAGGGCAAACTTCAGTGCATGCGCCACAGCCAACACAAGTATCTACATCAACTTTAACTGGCATGTTCGATCCTCCTTTTTGTCTTCTTAAGTATTATAAACTTTTAATCTTTTTTAAACAATCTTATTGCATGCTTTCTTCAACATAATAGTCATCAGTATTCTTTGCGACTTGATTGTTATATAAATCATCTAATGAGTTATAAGCATAATAGAACCAGTTTTGATTATCACCAGTAATATTGATTTGATTATTTGGCGTATGATATGTGTCAATATCATATTCTAAGCTACCATCAGCCTTAACTAGGATGTTATCAAAGGCAGCACACCAGTATATAGTATTAACCTCATCATAAGATCCACCACTATTTCTTACTTTAACTTCATAAACAAGGATTACTTTATCATCAATATCATAATAGTATTTACTATCTGCATGAATAGTATTGTAGTAACTATCTTTTCTAGTTAAAACATATAGACCCTTATAGTTAAATTCTTCTAAAGAGTTTCCTGTTTGATTAGCATCCTCAAAAATATAACGGAAAGCACCATCAGCCTTGCCCTTCATATCTTCTAATGCTGCACTAGGAATTTGTGAAGCACTTGTAAGTAATGAATCTAAGGCATCTACTGTAAATTCTTTTGAAGAAGTAGAAGGAACACCACCATATTCATTAATATAATTAGATACATCATCATATGATAAAGTAGCTGTAATTACATCGCCTACATCTAACCCGTTGTACATTGAATGATCATTAGAAACATTAAATGTAATTCCATAAATAGAACTTACTTCTTCGCCTTTATAAGTGATCGTAGCGCTGCCATTTGGCGCGATACCAGAGTAGCTTATATCAATATCTTTAAAGATATCTACAGTTGGAGCTACGGTTAATCCTTTTGCAGTAATAGAGGTATTTGAATATTTAAAATTGTAGTTAAAATAATTTCTAGGATTTGAATTTTTAACAAATTCATAAACCACATCAATAACTGCTTCATCAGTTAAATTGCTATTTTTAACAAGTGTTTCAATTAGCTTTTTATTTCTATACTCAACATGGTCAACATTAGAATCATTATTTACTTTTAAAGCTTTAATTTCATTTAGTTCATCATCGATGTCATACCAAACAATTTTAACTTTATCGCCGTTTTTTAAATGGGTGAATTTTTCTTTGAATGCACTGTAATCAAAATCATCAGAATGTTGATCAAAACCATCTAATTGGCATTCATAATAAACTGTATAGTAAAGATAATCAAAAACTGATGAACAATCATAAAAATAATCTTCAGCATAATCTTGAGCTAAGTAATAAGCAGCATCTTCTATTCCATAACTACTATAATCCCATCCAAAAACGCTAGGATTTACGCCAGCCTTTTTTATTAAAGTTTCAAAACAATCGCTAAGATTTTCTAGATATTTTTGATAATCAAAAGTTAATTTATCACCGTAATCTTCAACTAATTTATTATAGTTGTCATCATTCCAAACCGCATATCCATAGCCTTCATAGCCTGTTATTTCAGTACCTATATATTTATTTAAATTAATAGTCCTTAGATTTATAACAACCGCAATAATAAGCGCGCCCGCAATAACTACACTGCCAACGATAATTGCGATAAGCTTTTTGTTAACTGGCTTTTTAGGTGCTCTATAAACATTATTGTTATATGCATTATAGTTGCCACTAGGTGTAGCTTGCACCTTAGGTTCTTGAATAGGTGTTTCCTTAACCGTTTCATTTGCCTTTGTTTCTTCTTTTGGTGCCTCTTTAGCAGTTTCCCCTACTGCCTTAGTTTCAATTGTATCCTCAAGACTTGGTGATACTTTCTTTGATTCTTGTTTTATTGGATTACCACAAGTATTGCAAAACTTTGCACCATCATCTACTTTGGATCCACATTTACTACAAAACATTTTTATTCCCCTTCCATTTGTATAAATTGATTATATAAAAAAACTCTTTTGTAGAGAATTTATTTTTACAAAAGAGTTTAGTTTTTTAAATACTAGCCATAGCAATGGCACCTAGATTATAGCCAATTAATGTTAAAGCGATTATAGCAAGTAAAGCAAATACAGCACCCCAAATAAACATTGACTTTGAATCCGTCCAACCTGAGCCAATCGCAACAGTATTAATTGTTGATTGACCAGCTGGTGTCATATTACATATACCTGCTGCAAAACCCACAAGACATACAGCGGCTGGAATACAAATTGTTCCTTCTGGTAATGCTGATAAAACTGCAATCATAATTGAAGAAACAACAGTTGTCGTAACAATGTTACTCGAGAAGTTTGTTTCAATTACCGCCCAAGTTACAAAGAATAGAATCAATAATCCACTAGATAAGTGGTTGGCAACAGGTTCCATTACTGTAGATAGCCATGTTGAAATGCCAAGATCAGCATTGGTTAAAGTTGCACCAACAATAGTTGCGGCAGCTGTCATTAATACTGAACCCCACATAACACCCTTACTTGTTGCGTCTTTAAAGTTTAATAATGGCTTACCATCAATTGAAATAACAAACATTAAGATACAGCCTAGAAGTGGTGGCATAGCTGTTGTCATGCCATTGATTAAAGTATAGTATTCTGGAAGAATATTCTTTACAAGTGATGGTGATATCCACAAGAAGACTACTAGTATCATAATAGCAATAATTAATTTTTCTCTTAAATCAGCCTTAGGGAAAGTTCCCTTTAAGACTTCGGCTTTTGATGGATCAATATCATTTATATCATCTGGTCGATAGATAAATCTAAATACAAGTATTAAAGCTATTACTAGTATTATGCCTGTTGGTACACCAAAGGCCATATATTGGAAGGCACTAATTGGCGAATTAAAGGCACTAGCATAATAGCCCATAGCTAATGTAGGCCAAACATGTCCAATAGGTGTCATGCCTGAAGAAAGCGATATACAAAAGGCTGTTCCCATCATAAGCATATTGCCGGTCTTACCACCTTTTTTAATATCTAAGACTTTATAGATATCTTCAAGGAATGGCAAGAAGGCCACAAATAATACTGATGGTGAAATAAACATGCCAATTAAAGTAACAGCAGCAAATAAGAATGATGCAAAGTGCCATGGACCTTTTTTAGCAATCTTATTAGTGATAAACGATACCGTAACTCTTCTTACAAAATTAGTTTGGGACAATGGATATACCAACATAAAGGTAAACATAAGGAAAGCTACTGTAGAATTGCCAAATGTTCCTTGTAGCATCTTTGAGAAACCGTAGGTTGGTAAAAGTCCAATTAGAAACATGGAAATAAGGCTTGGCCAGTCAATTGAAACACCAATCCACATAATGAGCGAAGCAAAGAAAATACCTACCGCTACAAGCGCTTCATGGCTTAGTCCACCGTTTGCACTACTGTCTGGTAAAAAATAGAAAAGTACCAATACTAGTGTTGCCAAGATTAGGGAAACTGTTTTTTTCTTGTTCATAATAAACCTCCTTGTCTTAATAATTCTTCTTGAATTTGTTTTATATTAACTTTATTATCAATTGTTAAACTAGCTGCTACACCAGCTGCTTGCCCTGTGGCAAAGCCAGTTCCCATTACTCTAATTGAGGCACTAGCTACTAAATCTGATGATATGATTCTACCTGCACACCAAAGATTTTTAGTATCTTTGGGCTTTAAAGTTCCTAGTGGAATATCAAAATATTTATCATTACTATCAAAGGCGTATGATGCCTCACCATTGCCATCAATTTTATGAATTTCAGCACCCCAACCGCCTCTTGCGATTGTATCCTTAGATTTTCTAGAAGTTTTAACATCGTCCTTAGTTAAAGTATATTCACCAACTATTCTTCTAGATTCTCTAAGTCCCGCCTTAGGACCGGTTAAAACAAGATAAGAATCT
Organism: Clostridium sp. CAG:217; assembly: GCA_963623125.1. Classification (GTDB taxonomy): domain Bacteria; phylum Bacillota_I; class Bacilli_A; order Erysipelotrichales; family Erysipelotrichaceae; genus Colivicinus. The sequence goes on along the minus strand of CAVFKJ010000095.1, from coordinate 982 downwards.
TCCATTCCTTTAATATATTTTTTAAAAACTTCACAATATATACTAGCTTGTTTTCTTCCTTCTATCTCACCCTTAGTTAAAGTTCTAGCATCAAGACTATCAAAATCTAAGCCAATCATATTAATCATATAATCATTGGTATGCGGCACTCTTACCGCAAAACCCTTGCTTGCAGTTAAACCTTCTACACCATCTTCTTTAGCCTTTAAGATGGCCTCTTGCATAGAGGATGTTGTTAGAATATTGTCTTTTACATTACCTACTCTAAAGACCATTGAACCCTTTTGTTCATGATGAAACTGTACTGGTGCCTTAGCAAGATAGACAAGATTGCCATCGCCCGAGGCATCCACGAAGCTTTTAGCCTCAATTATTATTTTTCCCTCATCATCCACACATTCAATAGCTTTAATTAAACCATTTTCTTGTTTAACATCTGCCAAATGGCACAAAAGAATAAAATCAACATTATGGTCTATAAGCATTTCCTCAAAGATTCTTTTAGTGATTTCCGGATCTTGAGGAACAGTACGATTACCAGTGCTTGGTGATATATAAAAATCATCAAAATAGCCAATCTTATGCATTCTATCAAGTACTTCTTGACCTACACCTTTTACAACTTGATATGCTTTTTCACCACTGCTACAAAAGCCACAAAAAGCTGGAACCATACAATTTGTTGCCTGACCACCTAAATAGGGATTTCTTTCAATAAGTAGAACTTTTTTCCCAGTGTCAGCTGCACCAACTGCTGCCGCAACACCCGATGTTCCACCGCCTACAACAGCTACATCATAAATTAGTTTTCTTTCCATATGCTCACCTTTTTATAACTTTATGATATGAAAAAGGAATAAAAAAGCCAAGATAATCTTGGCTAATTTTTCTTATTTTTCTTTCTTTTCTTTAACAATTAAATCTAAAGCATCTAATTGTTCTTGATCAACACCACCTGGCGCATCAGCCATTAAATCATAAG
>CAVFKJ010000094.1:0-15969 GCA_963623125.1 Clostridium sp. CAG:217 | reverse complement strand
AATGAGATGCAAGCATACACATACCTGTTTGTCTTGCAGCATAGATATCTTGGTGATCACCAAAAATTGATAAAGCACGGCCTGCTAAAGATCTAGCACTAGTATGAATAACAGCAGGTAACAACTCACCAGCTAACTTATACATATTAGGAATCATTAGTAGGAAACCTTGAGATGCTGTAAATGTAGCACCTAATGTACCACCTTGTAATGCACCATGTAAGGCACCAGCGGCACCACCTTCAGATTGCATTTCTACAACCTTAACAGTAGAACCAAAAATGTTTTTACGTCCCTCTGTTGACCAAGTATCAATTACTTCAGCCATTGGAGAAGAAGGCGTAATTGGATAAATACAAGCTACTTCTGTAAACGCATACGCGCAATGAGCTGTAGCAGTATTACCATCCATAGATTGGAATACTTTTCCCATATTAAAATAAAATCCTCCTAGATATTTTTATTATATCAAAGAAGGATTTTCATAACTCATAATTATTTTTTATTTGCGTATTCCAAATCTAATAGATACATTAAAATCAAAATACTTATTTTCCAAAAATAGCTTCATCAAACCTTGGTTTAAGGCCACATAAATCAGCATTCAAATGCGGATAAGATTGATAGATGTCATAGCCTGGAAGTTGGTTAGCTTCAACCACATCAACGCCATCTTCACATATTGCCATATCCCAACCAGTATAACCAATTTCTGGTGTTACTTTAGCCATTTCCATGCATTGTTTAACAATTTCCTCATACATTGGAATCTTAAAACCAATAATACTAGTCTTGGTATCAGGGTGAACATCATATATCCTATTTTCCTTATCAAGAGCTGGTTTTCTTATAACACCATCACTATCAACAACCGTAAAACAACCGCCTGAATGAAAGTTATCAACATGTCTACCACCCGTTCCAATTCTTAAAGCTACAAAAGGAACGGTGATTCTACCATTAGAATTAATTGTAACAACTCTTAGAGTATTAATCGCATCAGGATAAAGTTTATTCATCTCTTTGTTTTGAACTATACGTTCTTCCAATAGATTTTGTTTATGATCAATTAGAGTATCATATAACTCTTTTAAATCTTTACCATTAGAATCAACAAGTTCAATACCAAACCCACATTGGCCACCATCTGGCTTAGCCATAAAGATAGGATGTTTCTTAATAAAGCTTAGATAATCATCATAAGAGCATTCATCCAAAAATACAAAGTCTCTTTTAATAAACTCTTTATATTTATTTAACATTTCATGTTTATTATTAAATAAATGAAAGTATTCACGATTATTAAGCGTATGATGGTATCTATTATTAACCGTTCTATTAATATAAGTGGCTCTTTGTTTACCATTTAAATTCTCAAAGAAGAACTGAAAATAATCCATATAACCTGCCCCATATTTTAAGGAACAGATTATCGTATCAAACAATATGTAAATATAAGGCTTATGACTTCTTTTTGAAATTTTAGAGATGACCTTAAACATTTGTTTCCAGTCAACCTCAAATAATCTTTCGATATAGTATTTCATTAGTTAGTCTTAATTGTTATATAAATAACCACACTACTAGAAGTATCGTATGTTGCGGTTACACCATGAGTTTGGCCACCAACCGTAATACCTTGTACATAGAATCCAGATCCAGGAACAGCTTCAAAGTCCAAATTATAGAAACCTTGATTATTTAAATATTCCTTAACCTTGCCCATAATTTCATCAAAAGTGCTTCCAGTATACCAAGATTGAATATTCGCAAGTGAAGCAATCTCACCAGTAGAAGTAGGTGCGGGACCTTTTGAAACAGTTACATAGATAGTACTGCCAGAATTTACACTGCCACTGCTTGGACTTTGAGAAATAATACGGCCTTTTTCTTTACCAGAATTATATTCTTCAGTAATTGAATAATTTAAACCGTTATTGCTACACCAAGTCTTAAAATTGCCTACATCAGCACCAACATAATTATCAACACTTACTGTTGAAGTAGAACTTCCTTGATATACGTAACAAGAAATGGTACTTCCAGAATATGAACAATCATGTACCTTGCCTTCTTGTGAACTATCTTTTTCACCAGCTGATAAAGAAACTTGAAGATTACCTCTTGCAGCGTTTCTATTCTTTAAATCCTTCACTTTAGAATTTAAAGCTTCAGTAGTTAAACCATTAAAGTCTGAGGCATTAAATGTCCACTTGCCAACACATAATGCATAGTTGATAGTAGTACTTGTATCAAAAGTTCCATCATCATAAGACCAAACGGTACCAGCGCCCATTGTCTCCGAATAATAGCCTATACTAGATTTAGAGAAATTAGTAAATCCTAAAGCTTTTAATTTGCTTAAGAAATTACTTTCTGAATAGCCTAGTAAAGTATCAGGAATAGTAGCCTTCTTACTTGTTGAACCACTGCCACTTGTATAAATCTTACAAGAAATTACACTACCTGAATTTGAACAATCATATAATTGACCTTCTTTAGATGAATTAGATTCACCTTGACTAGTCTTTAATGAAACAAGAGTGCCATTAATTCTAGCGTTTCTATCCTTTAAACTATTAATATTTGAATTAGCTTGCTCACTACTTAAACCATTCCAATCACTTGCGTTAAAGCTATATGGACCAGCACATAGTGCATAGTTGATTGTCTTGTTTAAAGCGATTTGACCATCATCATAAGAATAGATATTGCCCTTGCCTAATGTTGCAGAATAGAAAGTAATATTAGATTTTGCGAAATTAGTGAAACCTAACTTTTTAATAGCGGTTAAGAAATCACTTTCACTAACACCTAGATATCTTGCATCAGTTGGAATTAAAGCAGTAGTACTATCATCTGAAGTATATAACTTACAAGAAATCTTACTACCAGAAATAGAACAATCATAAGCTGTATTAGCTTTACTCGCATTCTTTTCACCACTTGTAAATTCCACACTTACAAGGCTACCAGATACTCTAGCATTTCTTTGTTTTAATAAAGAAACAGCCTTTTCAACATCCGTCTTACTCTTGCCATTAAAGCTAGCTGCATCAAAGCTATACTTACCAGCACATAAGCCGTAATTAATAGTTTTAGTAGTAGCAAATGTTCCATCATCATAGTAGTAAATAGTATCTTTACCAAGTGACTCAGCATAATATGTTTCTGAATCTTTGTTTAAATTAGTAAAGCCTAAAGCCTTTAACTTAGCAATAAAATCAGATTCACTTAAGCCTAACAATGTATCAGGGATGGTAGCTGTCTTACCACTTGATGAACCACTAGATAATGTAACAGTTAAGTTACTACCACCTTTGATAGTTGTGCCAGCTGCCACACTTTGTGATAAGAATTCATCTTCTTTGGCTTGATCGTGAGCTTCATAGCTAATCTTTAAAGTAATTGAATATTCATTTGCCCAATCTTCAATTTCAGACTTAGTATAAGTAGAAAAATCAGGAACTGTTGTTTGAATATCTTCAATACTCTTACCATAAGATAAAGTAACAGTAATCGCATCAGACTTTGTTGCATTACTTGGATTAACCGAAATTACTTGACCAAACTCATATGTATCACTTGTTTCAAAGACATAAGATACATTAGTATATTCATTTAAAATAAACCATTTCTTAATATCTTCAAAAGACATATTTTTAATCGCATTAGCGATATCACTAGTGCCATTTGGATCTTTACCATTTGAATAAATAATCGTAAAAGTATTGGTAATAGGTTCACCACTTTTAACTGATTGATATATAACATAATCTTGTTCAACAGTTTCATCATATGAATAAGAATAGTTATATACACTACTGTCTAAACCGTTATCACTAATCCATTTTTCAACTTCTGTCTTGTTCATAGTTGAAAAATCGATAGCTGTAATTGTTTTATCAAAAGGATTACCGAAATAGTTAAATCCCAACCATACTGCAAGTCCAATTACAGCGATTAAGACAATACAAAGAACAATATTTATTTTGTTTTCAAAAAATCTTTTCATTATTTAACCTCCAACATTAATCTATCTCTTGTATTGCTTGTAAAGAATCTATAAGTTAAGCCATTATATTTAACAGTAGGCTCACTTACCATATTTATGTTATTAACTTCCACATAATCTACATATTCACCATTTTCAATTTTCATAATAAGCATATAAGTACCCTCTTTTAAAGAAGAGATATTGCCATTAATCTTATAAGAAATGTAATCAAGATTATATGACGATGAGAAAGCCTTGGTAAAATCAAAACTAGATTTATAATTTTCACCAGCTATCTCGATATAGTTATTAGCACTATCAACTAAATATAGCGTGCTCTTAACAGTAGAAACATCACTATAGTCAGTGTAATACAACATAGCTTGTCCATCTAAATATAGATTTAAAGAATCATCTAATGTGAGTTTTTCTAAACTCATTAATGAGTTTCTAAAGTTATTACTTGGTTTATTGATACTTGTATAATCAATAGCCTCAGGAAGACTTTCTACACTAAAATCTAAACGATTACTATAGATACTATTAATCTTAATTCGATAGGTGTAATTATCATCACTATAAACTAAGTTCTTAGCAAAATCAGCATAAGAATAAATAGTCTTAGTAAAGTTGTAGCCTTTATTATCGACAGTAATTGTGAAGTAATAATCACCTTCACTAATATCACTAATTGGAATACTAGCTTCAAAGCCTACATAAGTATAAGTATGATTGTCATTAAATGATACCCCCTTATATTCAGTAACTTTCGCATTGTATGCTTTAGAACTGCCATCAAGGAAATTAATAACATTAATTGTATCGGTTATCTTACTTACATCAGTGGCATCCATGCCCTTAATAAAAGCGTTACCACTTAGATTAATATAGCCGTTTTCAATCGTTAATGATTCAAGATTAAACATCATATTTAAATCTTCATCAATAATATCTTCTTTATTATCTGTAACCTTGTTTATAGTTTGTAAATATGCTGTCTTAATATAGCCGACACTTCTATCATAGTCATATTCACCATAACTAATTGGATTTAAACTGCCAGTAGTAATAGGTGTTCTATGAGTCTTAATATTGCCGTTTTCATCAAGTGGATTAGTTGATTGAATCTTTGTATATTCACCTGCCGTTGCAAGGGTAATAACAACGAAATCTTTTTGATAAGTAGGGCCATAAGCAGTAGTATACAAAGTCTTAGAAGAACTATTAGCTTCATATTTTACTTCAACATCAAATTCAGTAATTAGTGATAAAGAATAATAATTATAATCAGTTAAAGAACCATCTCTATTTCTAGATAACTTATCAATTTGATATGCAATGCCCGCAATTTCCATGCCCCACCAAGGATCACTTGCGTATTTAACATTTAAGCCAGAGCCCTTATTGCCCAATGAAGAAGAGAAAAATCTTCCATCAGTAATATCTACAAAGCCTCTTAGGTTTACACCGGCTTGTTGATTAACACAATCGCTTACGCTATTAAAATAAGTTGCCTTATTAGGATCGGCATCAACCGCATTCCAACCAAATAAATTATTTCTACCTGTTGCATAGCCACTAGTGCCATTACCTGATTCATGACATGCCATCGCAAATAACAATAAAGCATTTATACCATATTTATTTTGGGCATCAATAAAAGTTTGGCCAGTTCCCTTTAATACCGAATTGCTTACATTTGAAACATATGAATTTAAAGTATCAGCCGAAATATTAGTCTTTGATCTTAATGGCAAAAATTGATAATAGTTATAATAAGTAAAAGCATAGTTGGTGTAGTCACTATTAGTATAAAAAGTAACCCCATCATAAGAATAGTACCTAACGCCCTCTTGCATATCACTTGGTGCAGGGCCACATACAATTGATTCACTAACCGGATCATAGCCATTAGCTGACCAACCATCATGACGATAATAAATCATTTCTTTATAGTTACCGGTAGTTTTAGCTATGTAGTAATTTTGAATAGGAGCCACTGTAAAAGTACCCTCATGAGTATAGTTATTATTACCACCAAGAGTAATAACTAAATTATTTCTTAAAAACTTGCTAGGAACTAAATCAACATATTCTAAATCAGTATAGCCATGAAAACCATTTAGATAAACTTCGATCATGCCCTTCCCTGATAAAGTACCACTATCAAAATATCTTTCTGTATCAGTATAAAATAGTTCGTCATGTCTAGCTGCATAAGTTGACTTACGATAGATGGTATGATTTTCTACTTCCTCATAGATATTAATAGTTGCCCCATCTCTTGGATAAGCATAAACAATACCTGAGTTCATTGCAATAATCTTTGTTGGTGAATATGATGCATTATGTCTTACAACATAATCACCGCCAAGTTCTTTCATACGACTTTTAGCACTTGAAAAACTACTGTGGCAACTTTCTGTTGAAAAAGTGCCATCATCATTTATATAAGCTACTTCATAGCCACAACTACTTAAATCTTGTGCATGTACTACGATAGGAGAGTCAAAAGCACCAACAAGTGGTGCAATCAATAATATCGTAAGTAAAGTAATAAACAATTTTTTCATCATCTTAAAGTTGTATCAATACTAGCACCACTACCATCCGAGAAAGTTAAAGTAATAGTACCCTTATAGTCATGTTCCTCATCGGGATTATCTGGCATCTCAAAGAATAAAGCATAAGTATCACCAGCATTTAATTCTTTATTCAATACATTGCCTATCTTCAAAGAAGCATAAGATTCATCTAAACAGTTTTCACTGGAACCAGTGCTTGTTTGATAGAAAGTTGCATTAGTTATTTTTACTCCTGAACTAATAGAATTAACTTTCAATTCAAAAGTATAAATTGAAAGCATACTGGCAGAATAGCTTTGGCCATCACGTGTCATCTTTTCTGAAATATAAGAATTAGAAACACTAATATCATAGTCATTTGAAGTTATTACAGTAGAATTATCATCTACTTTAATATTATTGATATCCGCTTTATCTTTAGTTAAATCAATATTTAAAGAAGCATTAGTATTGCTATCTGTTAAAGTTAAAACGGTAGTTGTATTAGTGTATGGAATAAATAATTTACAAGTATATTCTTTATCAGTACTTACAACAGAAGTTGTCGTGCCTAACAAAGAAAAATTATACTTGCCATTAAAACTTTTTTGGTAATCATAAGTACTAGCTAAAGAAATACCCTCATTAGTAGATAAACTATTTAAATCATAATTTATGCCATCTTGATTAGAAAATTTAATTTCCGCTACTACAAAATTAAAGCCTAAATCGCTATTAGTATCTTCATAAATTTGATAGCTTATAAGCTCCAGTGATGTATTTTTATTATCAACATTAGTAGGTACGCTAGTTTCTTGTGTTTTATTATCTTTACTACTATCTTTAGTGAATAAAGAAACCAATCCTTTAATAGTAAATATCAAAGCTGCGCACAATAATATTCCACCTAATATAACAATCAATAATCTATCATATCTAATCTTTCTTTTCTTAGCCATAAAAAACTCCAATTTAATTGTACCATACAACAAAAAATATAGAATTAATCTATATTTTTTTGTAAATCCTTATTCAATGCCGTTAGGATTTTTAACTATAAAGTTATAAGAATCACGGCACATATCTTCTAGATTATGTTGTGCTTTAAATCCCAATAGTTTAAGAGCTTTTTCAGTATCTGCATAACAAGTTGCGATATCACCAGCTCTTCTTGGTGTTACAACATAAGGTATCTTGATATTATTAGCTTTTTCATAAGCATGAACAATATCTAATACCGAATAGCCAATGCCAGTACCGATATTAATAACATCTGAGCCCTTTTGTTTTGTAGCATACTCAATAGCTAAGACATGCGCTTTAGCTAGGTCAACAACATGGATATAATCTCTAACACCTGTGCCATCTGGTGTATCATAGTCATCACCAAAGACATTTAAATGATCTCTTTTGCCAGTAGCTACTTCAGCTATATATGGCATCAGATTATTTGGAATACCATTTGGTTTTTCACCAATTAAACCCGATTTATGAGCACCAACAGGATTAAAATATCTTAAGATTACGGCACTTAATTTATCATATGCCTTAGCGAAATCTTCGATAATAATTTCATTCATTAATTTAGTTGAACCATATGGATTTGTTGTATTTCCTCTACCATATTCTTCTTTAAAAGGAACTTTGAAGCTATCACCATATACTGTAGCACTAGAAGAAAATACCAAGTTATTTACGCCATATTTTTCCATTAATTTATATAAATTTAATGAACCAGCAATATTAGTTTGATAATAAGCCAATGGAATTCTAACCGATTCACCAACAGCCTTTAAACCAGCAAAATGAATTACCGCATCAAGTTTATTCTCTGCAAACACCTTCTCAAAAGCATCATAATCATTGATATCAACATTATAGAAAGCAGGCTTTACACCAGTAATTTCTTTAATTCTATCTAAAACGCCAATGCTTGAGTTATATAAATTATCAACAATAACACATTCATGTCCATTATTTATAAGTTCAACGCAAGTATGTGAACCAATATAACCAGTACCACCTGTTACAAGTATTTTCATATTCAATTCCCCCTATTTAAATAAATTAATTGCACCAAATACACCACTTGATAACAATCCCATTATAACACCAGCAAGCACTACACCACACATTACTGCAATAACTGATTTTTTAAAATCTAAATCAAGAAAAGATGCAGCCAATGTTCCTGTCCAAGCACCAGTTCCTGGAAGTGGTATGCCTACAAATAAGAATAAGGCTACATAAATACCATTTTTAGAACTAGATAATAATTTTTCTTTACCTTTTTCACCTTTTTCGATACAGAAACGGCAAAATTTCGCAAATGGTTTAAAAGAAACATCTTTTCCCCATTCTAGAACCTTTCTAGCAAAAAAGAAAATGATTGGAACTGGAAGCATATTGCCAACAATCGCAATGATATAACTTGGTAAAAGTGGCAAATTATAGGCAATCGCATAAGGAATAGCACCTCTAAGTTCAATAAGTGGTACCATTGATACAAAAAAGACAAATAAATATTTTACAAACATAATTTCTCCTACTTAAATAGTTTTACAACATCTTGGAATGTTGCGAAAATAAATATCATTAAAAATAAGATCACCGAAGCTGTCATAATGTACTCTTCAACTTTCTTATTTATTGGTTTTCTTATAATAGCTTCAATAATGGTTAAAACAACTCTTCCTCCATCAAGTGCAGGAATAGGAATAAGATTAAAGATGCCAACATTTAAAGAAAATACCGCAATTAATACAAAGTAATATACCGATCCTAAAGAAACCGCATTACTAGTAGCCGAATATATACCAACTGGACCGCTTAAATTATTAAGACCAACACCTCTAAATAAACCAATTATAGTAGTCCATAGAAGTTTGGTCATTTCAATTAAATATTGGCTGCCATATTTAAAGCAATTAAAGAAATTAACCTTTTCAGTAGAATAATCATAAGACTTAATTCCGATTGTAACCTTGCCATCACTTACACTTGGTGTAAGTTTAATAGTTAATGTTTCGCCATCTCTTAAAACATCTAAAGTAATATCACCACTTTCATACATCGACAAGAAATCTGATAATTCGCCAAAAGTATTAGGAGAAAGAGAATAACCATTATCCAAGGTTATTTTAGTTATTTCATCATCTTTCAATAAGCCAGCCTTTTCAGCAGGAGTATCGGATACAACTTCCTTAATAATAGGCTTTGGTGAAGCAGAAACTTGACCAATACTTAAATAAACTAAAGACATAACTACAAGAGCTAAGACAAAGTTCATAAAAACACCAGCTAGTAAGATAATAATCTTTTTCCATTTACTAATACCAGCCAAAGTTCTCTCTTTTTCTACTTCCTTCATTTCAACATCAGTATTTTCATCTAATACACCAACATCTTGAGCAATAGCACAATAGCCACCTATCGGTAACATTCTAATAGAAAAAGTAGTTTCCTTACCCTTTTTTTGATATAAAGCTTTACCCATGCCAATGGAATATTCAGGAACATGGACATTAAACGCCTTAGCTGCAATATAATGACCAAATTCATGAATAGATATAATCGATATAAGTAAAATAATAAATAATAATATATTAACAACAACACTCATTACTTATTTTTATATAACTCCTTTACATAATCCTTTGCCCAATGATTATATTTAATAAGTTCTTCAGCACTCAAATTCTTTTTATAAGTAGCCGCCTTAACGGTTTTTATAATATATTTCTCAATATCCACAAAAGCAATCTTGCCTTCTAAAAATAAAGACACTGCACAATCATTAGCTCCATTTATAATAGAGCCCATATTGCCACCATAGCTAGCAATCTCTTTAGCAATATAAACAAGTGGATAGCGCTTATAATCAACAGGTGAAAAACTAAAATTAATTAGTTTGGTAAAGTCCATTTCCTTTACACAACTATCATATACATTATTTGGATAAAGTAAAGCATAACGAATTGGTAAACGCATGTCTGGGACAGACATTTGAGCCATAATTGTTCCATCGTTATATTCAATCATTGAATGAATAATTGATTCTGGATGAATTACAGGTGTAATCTTCTCATATGGAATATCAAATAGATAATGAGCCTCAATGATTTCAAAACCCTTATTCATCATGGTTGCACTATCAATAGTAATCTTGTTGCCCATTGACCAAGTTGGATGCTTTAAGGCATCAGCTAAAGTAACATCTTTTAGCTCGCTACGCTTTTTATCCCTAAAAGCACCACCACTAGCGGTAATCAATAAACGTTTAATATCACTCTTTTTATGACCTCTTAAGCATTGTAAGATAGCTGAATGTTCTGAATCGATTGGTAATAAACTAACACCATATTTTTTAACAGCCGCAATGATAATATCACCACCTGCCACCAAAGTCTCTTTATTAGCTAAGGCAATATCCTTTTTATTTTCGATAGCTCTTAAAGTAGGAAGAAAGCCTGTAAAACCAACTAAAGCATTCTCTAAAAGATCATATTCTTTTTCTTCAACAATTTCACTTAAACCATCTTCGCCATAATAAAAATGAACAGATGGAAATTTTTCCATTAATTCTTCGTTTTTATTAATAGAATAAACAAAACTTAATGAAAATTCATTAAGTAATTGTTCAAGATATGCTATATTTTCGCCAACGCCAGCACCAACAAGTTCCAGGACATCACTATGTTCCTTTATAATATCAATGCTTTGTTTGCCAATGGAGCCACTTGCCCCAAGTAATAAAATTCTTTTTTTCATAATAATATTGTACTTAAGATTGCATACATTAATAAGCAAAATATAACTGAATCTATTCTATCTAGTACTCCTCCATGTCCTGGCATAATATTGCCAAAATCTTTTATACCATAACTTCTTTTAATTAACGAAAAAGCCAAATCACCAAACTCTGAAATAATTGGTAACAATATTGAACAAGCAAATACAAAGTGCATTGGTAATCCTAAAAAGCTATTAAAATAAGCATATAAAATCGAAAAACCAAAACCACATATGACGCCACCAATTGAACCTTCAATGGTCTTTTTAGGTGATACTCTTTCATTTAATTTATGCTTACCTAACTTTCTACCCACAAAGTAAGCTCCAGTATCTGTTAATAAAGAAGCTACAAGAATATAAAAGAAAGTTGTGCCTTTTCCTACTGCATATAAAGAAATTATCAAAGATATACAATAAGACATAATAAATGACATCATAGTTATACCAAAGACATCATTAACATTAACTTTTTCATCATATATCGCAATAATAAACAATAATAGAAATTCAATAAATAATGAAACAATAATATTACTACTAGTTGTAAATATATTGAATAAATAAACTGCTTCCATAATTATTAGAAGCAAATAATTCAATGGCTTTTTAATGCAATTAACAAATTCAAAACAAGCTAAGGCACCAATAATGGTCATTAGGATATTTAAACTAATACCACCAAATAATAATGGATAGATGCATATTAAAAGTACCACAGCAGCACTAATTATTCTCTGTTTCATTAATTACTCCACCAAATCTTCTTGTGCGATGATTAAATTCTTCTATACAATTATCTAAGTCTTCGCAAGAGAAATCAGGCCACAATGTATCCACAAAAATAAATTCAGCATAAGCTAGTTGATATAAAAGGAAATTAGAAATCCTCTGTTCCTTGCTTGTACGAATCATTAAATCAACTTCCGGAAGATCTTTTGTATATAAATAATTCTTAAATGATTCTTCATTTAAATCGCTTGCTACACCGTTTTTATAATCTTCAGCATACTTCTTACAAGCTCGAACGATTTCATCTTGGCCACCGTAATTTAAGGCAAAATTTAAAATCATTCCTGTATTATTTTTAGTCTTTTCAATGGCGTCAATAAAAATTTGTTTAGCCTCTGACGGTATTCTATCAAGCTCACCAATCATTTCAATTTTAATATTGTTTTCCATAAGTTCTTTTAAATAAGAACTAAAGAAAACTTTAGGCAAAGACATTAAATAATTAACTTCACCTTCAGGACGTTTCCAATTCTCAGTAGAAAAAGCATACAGAGTTAGGCACTTAATGCCTAACTTATTTGCGTAAATCGCAATCTCTCTAACTTTTTCAACGCCTCTTTTATGACCCATAGTCCTAGGCAAATTACGTTTTTTTGCCCAACGACCATTGCCATCCATAATAATCGCAATATGATTTAATGTATTCATTAGATAGTCATTACGTCTTTTTCTTTAGCCTTAGCTGTTTCATCAGCCTTAGCTACAAATTTATCAGTAAGCTTTTGAATTTGATCTTGCAAATCCTTTTGTGTATCCTCAGGTAAAGTCTTGTCTTTTTTAACCTCATCATTACCTTCTCTTCTTACATTTCTAATTGCTACCTTAGCTTCTTCAGCAAATTTAGCAATGTCCTTACAGAAACCTTTTCTTGTTTCTTCGGTTAAAGAAGGCATAGTAATTCTAACAACAGTACCATCATTTAGAGGTGGCAAACCTAAATCACTAGAATTAATAGCTCTTTCAATATCTTTTAAACTACTTGCATCATATGGTTTAATGCATAAAGTCTTACCTTCTTGAACAGAAATTGAAGCGATTTGATTAATAGGCGTAGGACAACCATAATAATCTACTTCAATGCTATCTAAAATATTTGGGTTAGCACGACCAGTTCTTACTTTAGTTAAATTGTGTTCTAAAGATTCAATAGCTTTTTGCATTTTTGATTCAATAATTTTAATATCCATAATTTCTCCTATCTAATAACAGTACCAACAGCCTGACCTTTACAAGCATGTAGTATATTATTTGGAACTGCCATATCAAATATGAAAGCTTCAATATGATTTTCTTTGCATACTTTTGCAGCATCCAAATCAATTACTGCTAATTGCTTATTTATTATATCATCAAACTTTAGCTCATCATATCTAGTTGCATTAGGATCAATTTTAGGGTCAGCACTATATACACCATCAACACCATTTTTAGCCATTAATATTACCTCAGCATTGATATCTTTAGCTCTTAAAGCACTACCTGTATCCGTTGAAAAGAAGGGTTTACCAGTTCCACCACCAAATACACATACAATCTTCTTTGATAATAAAGTATTAGCTTCTTCAACAGAATATTTTTTTACTCTTTGAACATCAATTGTAGAAAGGGTAACAGCTTTGACATCAAGATTATTTAACATTGCCGTAAGCATTTGAGCATTGATAACAGTAGCCTCCATACCAATATAATCAGCATCTTCTCTATCTAAGCCTAACTTTTCAAAAGTACGACCACGGCAAATATTGCCACCACCAACAACAATACCTACTTCAATTCCATCATTAACCATCAATTTAATTTGGGAAGCAATTTTTTCTAATACTTTAGTATCAAAAGGATTTCCTAAAGCTTCACCAGAAAGTTTTAATAATACTCTTTTATACATAATTTCTCCTAAAAAAAGAGGGACCAAAGCCCCTCTTAAAAGTTATAATTAACCAATTTGCTTAGCTACTTCTTCAGCGAAGTTTTCTTCTCTTTTTTCAAGACCTTCACCAACTAAATACTTAACAAAGCATTTAACAGAAGCATTAGCATTCTTTAATACAGCAGCAACTTTTTGACCTGGATCCTTGAAGAATTCTTGATCAACTAAGCACATATCCTTTAAAGACTTAGATACTTTACCATTAATAGCGCCTTCGATTACTTTTTCAGGCTTGCCAGCAAATGAAGGATCGTTCTTAACGATTTCTGTTTGAACAGTTCTTTCATGTTCTACAACATCAGCAGGCATATCAGCACTTGAAACATAAGTTGGAGACATAGAAGCAATTTGCATAGCCATATCCTTAGCTAATGCTTCATTACCACCAGCCATAACTACAAGACACGAAATCTTACCACCCATATGGATATATGAGCCAAAGATTTCATCATCTTTCTTACTTACAAGAGCAAATCTTCTTAAGACAATCTTTTCACCAATTGTAGCAGTAGCATCAATGAATAAATCATTTAATGTCTTACCATCAACTGGTAAAGCTAAAGCTTCTTCATTAGTCTTAGCATCACTGTTTAAGATAGTCTTACAAGCAGTATCTACTAACTTTAAGAATTGTTCATTCTTAGCAACGAAGTCTGTTTCAGAGTTAACTTCAACAAGACATCCTTTATTTCCTTCTACAACAACTTTAGAAAGGCCTTCAGCAGCAATTCTGCTAGCCTTCTTAACTGACTTAGCAATACCCTTTTCTCTTAACCAGTCGATAGCTTTTTCCATATCGCCATCAGTAGCAGTTAGAGCATTCTTGCAATCAAGCATGCCAGCACCAGTTTTTTCTCTTAAATCTTTAACTTGAGCAGCAGTAATAGCCATTATTATTCAGCCTCCTTAGCTTCTTCTTTCTTTTCTTCTGCAACAGCAGCTTCACCCTCTGTAGCTTCAGCCTTCTTGCCAATATATCTTCTTTCAGAATTTCTATTGAAACGACCTCTATTAGCACCTTGTTGACGCATCTTTTCTTCGTTTCTAGCTTTTCTTCTCTTTTCAAGCTCTTCAGCATGCTTTTCTACATTGATGATAACATCAGCCATAGTAGCATCCTTTTCCATTTCTTCTTCTTGGTAAGCATCTTGTAAAATACCACCCTTAGCTTCTACGATAGCATCAGCTAATAAAGAAACCATTAACTTGATTGACTTAACAGCGTCATCGTTTGCAGGAATTGCATAATCAACAAAGTTAGGATTGCAGTTTGTATCAGCTAAACCAAATACTGGAATACCTAATTTCTTAGCTTCTAAAACAGCATTGTGATCTTCCATTGGATCAACTACAACAACTGCATCAGGAAGCTTTTTCATATCCTTGATACCGCCTAGGAAGTTTTCAAGTCTAGATGCTTCTTTTCTAATTAAAGCAATTTCCTTCTTAGTGTAAACATTAATAGTTCCACTAGTTTCCATTTCATTGATTTCGATAAGTCTCTTAATTCTCTTTTGAATTGTTCTAAAGTTAGTAAGAGTACCACCTAACCATCTTTGATTGATATAGAAACTACCACTTCTTGTAGCTTCATCTAAAACGATTTGTTGAGCTTGCTTCTTAGTACCAACAAATAGTACCTTACCGCCATTTTCAGCGATTTCTTTTAATTTCTTGTAAGCTACATCTAAATCTTCTAGAGTCTTTTCTAGATTGATAATGTAAATACCATTTTTTGCAGTATAGATAAATGGTTTACACTTTGGATCCCATCTTCTAGTTTGATGACCTAAATGAACACCATTTTCTAGAAGTTTACGCATTGAAACTAATTTTTCTGACATTTAAAATAATTTCCTCTCTTTCCGTTTCTCCTCCACAGTTTCGATCATTACTAA
>CAVFKJ010000093.1:5933-9845 GCA_963623125.1 Clostridium sp. CAG:217 | reverse complement strand
AATTATTAGAAGTATTCTATGCTCATACTATATCGCCAATCATGATTGCGATATTTACTTCACTTATCATGGTTATTTTTATCTCGAAGCTTAATATTTATTGTGGCTTATTAGCACTTTTCTCTTATATTGTAGTAGGCATTTTAATTCCTTTATATAATGGTAAAAAAGGAGCTGATAAAGGCTTAAAATATCGTAATGAATTTGGTGAATTAAATAGTTTTATCTTAGATTCTTTAAGAGGTCTTGATGAAACTATTGCCTATGATGTGGGTGAAAAAAGAAAAGAAGATATTTCAAGTAAGTCAAGAAATTTAGCTTACATACAAGAACAATTAAGTAAAGGTGAAGGAAATCAAAGATCTTTTACAAATTTATTTATAATGATCGCTTCTTTAACAATGTTACTTCTTTGTATCACTTTATATGGAAAGGGATTGATGGACTTTAACGGTGTGCTTATATGCACAGTGTCAATGATGTCTTCATTTGGCCCAACTGTAGCCCTAGCTAGTTTATCTAATAATTTAAATCAAACATTGGCTAGTGGTGAAAGAGTTTTATCTTTACTTGAAGAGAAACCATTGGTAGAAGAAATTGATGGTGAATATGTTGGTTCATCCCACAAGGGAGTTAAAGTAAATAATGTAAGTTTTGCCTATGATAATGAGCTAATTTTAGATGATTATTCTATTGAATTTAAGCCAGGTAAGATTAGTGGTATTCATGGTTCTAGTGGCTCTGGTAAATCAACTTTGCTTAAGTTATTAATGCGTTTTTATGATGTAAATAAAGGTGAAGTTTTAGTTGAAGATAAGGATGTAAAGCAAATGCCCACAAGCCATTTAAGAGATATTGAAAGCTATGTAAGTCAAGAAACTTATTTATTCCATGATTCAATAGCTAATAATATTGCCTTGGCTAAAAAAGATGCCACAATGGAAGAAATTATTAATGCATGTAAGAAGGCATCAATTCATGACTTTATTATGAGTTTACCTAATGGCTACAATAGTAAGGTAGCCGAGCTTGGTGATAGCTTATCGGGTGGTGAGAAACAAAGGATTGGCATTGCTAGAGCTTTCTTGCATGATTCAAACTTAATATTATTAGATGAGCCAACAAGTAATTTGGATTCTTTAAATGAAGGAATTATTTTAAAAGCACTTAAAGAAGAAAGCAATGAAAAAACAATTATTCTTGTTTCACATCGAAAATCTACTATGAATGTTTGTGATATTGTCTACGAAATGCAAAAAGGAAGAATTTCTTAAAAAAATCGTTTATAATTTTTATCATAAAAGGGGACCAATATGATAAGCAAATTATCTTTTGAACAATTAAATTTGACGATAAGTGAGCTTTCAAATAATGAGGATGAAGGAATTATTGGGGGCTATTGCACTGACGATTTTCCTATTTATTATGCCAATGAAAAAATGGCCCACATGCTTGGCTATAGCGATGTTGATGGTTTGATAAAAGGAATTAATGGCAAGGTTGTTAATACCATTCATAAAGAAGATTTATCTTCAGTAATTAAAGATTTGAATAATGGTGTTTATTATGAAGGGATGACTTATAAAACTTCATATCGCATGCCAAAAAAAGATGGAACTTGGTTTTGGACGATTGATAAGGGCAAAATTATCAAAGATGATGATGACAGATTGGTTATTATTAGCGTATGTTACAATATGACTGATTTTTTAAATCAACATGAACGCTTGGCAAAAAGAGATAAATTATCACAAGCAACTCTTTTAAGTATGCCTGGAGGATATCACCAATGTCTTTGTAGTGAAGGTTTTCCTTTTATTTACTTAAGTGAGCGTTTTTTAGAAATGTTTGACTATAGTAAGGAAGAAATAGAAAAAGAATTTGATAATAAGTTTATTAATATGCTTCATCCTGATGATAGAAGACTAATAAATAATTATATTAAACGGATTGAGAATGATTATGATACCAATAAAGTAAGCGATGCAATCTATCGTATGAAGAGTAAACATGGTTATATTTGGGTATGCGATGCTACTTCTCTTGTTAAAGGAAATGGTGAAGATTTTTATCATGGAACGCTTACGGATATTAGTGAATTTGTTGATAGGAATAATAAACAAAAAGAGGAACTTCTACAAAGTTATGCTGCTTTAGAAGAAAAACAAGATATTATTTCTTCTTCTAAGATGGGAACTTGGAGTATTAACCTTTTAGATAATGGTGTATGTAAACTTAATGTTGACGAAAGAATGCGTATGCTTCTTGGCGTTAGTGATGATTTAAACAGTGAACAACTATATGATTATTGGTATAAAAGGATTGATAAAAGTGCTATTTCTTCAGTACTAAGTTCAGTTGAAAAAATGAAACAAGGCTTAAATGATGAGAACACTTATTTATGGAATCATCCTATCCTTGGTTTAAGATATGTTAGATGTGGTGGTGTAGGACACAAAACTAAAGATGGCTATGTTATAAGAGGATACCATTATGATGTTGATGAAATGGTTAAGGATGATATCAACAAGCATATTCAATTAGAGAACGCTTTAGCTCAAGAAAAGAAACATACCGAGATTATTGATACTTTGGCCACTCTTTATTTAACAACTTATCTTATAAATTTAAATACGCATCAATATGAAGTGGTAAAAGGCATTAATGAAAATGCATATGCTGGTAAAACTGGCGATTTTGATGCGGCTTTACAAAAGGCAGTCGCTCATTCGGTAGTGGACGATATGAAAGAAGATGTTAGGGAATTCTTTGATTTAAGTACTTTAAATCAAAGGCTAAAGGATACCAATACTTTAATTCATGAACATCTTGATAAAAATGGTAAATGGTATGAATCGCGTTTTATTATAAAAAATAGAGAAGAAGACGGTACCATTTTAAACGTTTTATATGTTTCAAGAGATATTACCAAAGAAAAGAAACATGAACTTGATCTTCAAAGAAGACTTAAGGAATCAGCTATGGAGGCTAAAAGAGCTAATGCGGCCAAGACGGATTTTTTAAGAAGAATGTCGCATGATATTAGAACACCTTTAAATGGCATTATTGGCATTTTGAATTTAGAAGATAAATATAATGACGATGAAAAAAGGAAAGAATTCAAAGATAAATTGCTACATTCAGCTGACTACTTACTTGATCTTGTAAATAATATTCTTGATATTAGTAAGCTTGAATCGGGTGTAGTAGAACTTGAAAATAAGGCTTTTTGTATAGATGAAGTTTTTGCCAAGATTACATCAACCATGCAGTTTACCGCTATTGAACACAATATTAACTTATATTGTGATATAAATAAAAATGAAATTAAGCATCATAATTTGATAGGCAGTGAAGTCCATTTAAATAGATGTTTAATGAATTTAGTTTCTAATGCGATTAAATATAACAAAGAGGGTGGTTATGTAAGACTAGCTTGTAAAGAACTTGATTTTGATAAAGAGAAAGCTTACTTTGAAATTATTTGTGAAGATAATGGACAGGGTATGTCTGAAGAATTTATTCAAAGAGCTTATGAACCATTTACGCAAGAAAACAAAGGCACACTTACAGGTTTTACAGGATCTGGGCTTGGGCTTTCAATAGTTAAGGATATCGTTACTAAAATGTCCGGTTCTATTGATTTACAAAGCAAGGAAAACAAGGGGACTAAATTTACTATTAGACTTCCTTTTGCGATTGATAATGATATTTCTGCTAAGAAAAAAGAAGTAAAAATTAAGGATGTTGATATAAAGGGGTTACAAGCTTTGTTGGTAGAAGACAATACCCTTAATATGGAAATTGCTAAGCTAATATTAGAGGATGAAGGACTTGTTGTTACTTGTGCTAAGAATGGCAAAGAGGCTATTGATATCATTAAAGAAAATAACTTTGATATTATCTTTATGG
>CAVFKJ010000093.1:0-5923 GCA_963623125.1 Clostridium sp. CAG:217 | reverse complement strand
TGGCATAACTGCTAGTAAAAAGATTAGGGAAATGGGTGTAGATACGCCAATTATTGCGATGACAGCAAATGCTTTCATTGAAGATAAAAAGGCTTGCCTACAGGCAGGAATGAATGCCCATATCGCTAAGCCTTTAGATATAAAATTAATTGATGCGACAATCAAAGGTTTACTTAACAAGAGGTAATTATTTATCTCTTGTTTTGATAATTGATATTATTTCCCTTTAAAAGGGGGTAAATAATTAATTTATTAGACTTTAAATCTTCGTTTTTTAAATCAACTGCACTAATTTGAAAGTTATCATAAGTTTTATAATAATAAACTAATTCACTTGCTGACATACAAGAAGAGTAAATAGTTATTTCATATTTATCTTTTTCTACTTCACAACAGCCTCTTTGTTGTTCCACACTGCTTAATAGATGAAAGAATTGGCTTACATTACTTGTTTCATCTGTTTTAGATAAACTGTGAGCTTTGGTGAAAGTCGCTCTTACAAAACGTGACATTGAAGATAAATCTCCTGGTAAGCCAAGTCCACCCATGCCTCTAGAATAGCTACTTAATTCAATATCTTTGCATAAGGTGTTGATAGGCTGCTTTTCACTAAGATGTTGATAGTTGTTTAAATTAAATAGTTGTAATGGAAATGGTGGATTATTGGTTAAAACACCAATTTTATTTTCATATATATGCATACCATCTTTTGTACATTCTAAAGTGATGGAGTTGTTTTCTTTATCGCTTATAAGCCAATGTAATGGTGAGTTAGGTAGATTGTCTTTGAAGTAGGTATCGACTATTTGAATATCATTTAAGCTATCTTTTACTTCTTCAGTATTCTTATATTTGCTTAATATATAAGGTATTAATTCAAAAACGGCAATATTTTCTTTTTCGTTATTTAATTCTTTTGGATAATAAGCGTTATTAGTAAAATTTAATCCGGCAATACATAAGCCTTTCTCATTCATTCCATCAAAATATAGGGGATAATCGTCAACCACATAAGCAATGCCGATTATAGCGAAGTGACTTTCTATTGATTTTATATGTTTAAAATTAAATGGATAGTTTCTTGGTGTGATAACAACTTCTTCACCATAGTCAAATTCATAGTCAAAGTTTCTACCAAAATAAGTATCTTTGTTTTTATAAGATAGGGCTGTGCACATAGTAATTCTCCTTTTTTCTTTATTTTATTTCTATTAGGCAGAAAAATAAATATAATGAAGTTATGAAACATATATCTAAGATTTTAAAGGCTATTTTATCTATTCTTATGTTGGTATCCATTTTAAGTGGGTGTGCAAAAAAAGAAGAATCAAGTTCAATTACCGCTATAGTGCATAAGGATGCGAAATTTGATTGTGCTGACTTAAATTTAACAGAAGAAGATTTTACAGGTTTTGGATTTGATTTTGGTGATAGTTTTAATATCACTTTCCCAAATGGCATGGCATATTATGACGTTCCTTATTTTAGTGGCTATTATGTCAAAACAGGAATGCCTGTTATTGTAAGTTATCCTGGAAATGGCTATGTTCTAATCGCTAATAATAATAGTGATTTATGGTCTTTGCTTAATTTAAAGGATGGCGATGAAGTTAAGATTGAACTATATAGAAAAGGTGATTATTTATCTACTCAACAAGCTTTAGGTCAACGTTATGAAAATGATCGTTCTTCTTATCCAAGTGATGAAGCTTTTTCAAATTTTAGATGTGTAAATGTTAGCAATATAAAAGAAGATTTATTATATAGGGGCGCAAGTCCTTTGGATAATAGTCGCAATAGGGCGGCTATAACTAGTTCTCTTCTTGAAAAATATGGCATTAAAACAGAGATTGATTTATCAGATTCTGACGAAGAAATTCAAGGCTATATCGCAAAAGATGATTTTGCTAGCCCGTATGCTAAAGAGCTGTATGAAGAAGGAAAGACAATTGCTTTATCTATGACTTCTGATTATTCCGCTTCTTCTTATAGAGAAGCGTTAGGTAAGGCTTTAAAATTCATGCTTAAAAATGATGGACCATACTATATCCATTGTATGGAAGGAAAAGATAGAACAGGCTTTGTTTGTTTTGTTCTAGAAGCTTTATTGGGCTCTAGCTATGATGAAATGTGTAATGATTATATGATTACTTATCAAAATTATTATGACATCACAAAAGAAAAAGATGCGAACAAGTATAATGCGGTTGTTGAATTATACTTTAATACTTTTGTAGAATTTTTATCAGGTAAAAACATTGATGAAGTAATTGATGATGATTTTTCGGGTTATGCTAGAGACTATTTATTGAGCTGTGATATGAATGATGAAGAAATTGATAGTATAATTTCTTTATTATCGAAGTGATGGAGGTATTATGAAAAAAAATCTTAAATGGATTATTGTTGGTATTGTAGTAGTAGCCTTAGGTATATTTGGCTATATCCAATATGTCCAAAAGTATAAGTTAACTGAGGTTACAAGTTCTTCTTATAATGAATATAAGACAACTGTATATATGGTTGGAGAGCCTGTGATGCCTTATGGTCCTACTAAATGTAGAGCTAAAATATATAAAGATAATAAGCAAATTAATAGCTATGATTTCAGTTTATATAATGATGGGGCTAAAGTTTTTGATGAAGATTTTTCATTTGAATGGCATGATAACTTTGTAAGAATTATTGCTGATGTATCAGAGATGGATGGAAATGATGGCGTCTTTGATTTCTACTATGTTGTTGATTAGTGAATAGAAAATTATGGATATCGATTATTTGTTATTATTACAGAACTTTAGAAATGGAATAGGATCTTTCTTAGCTCCATTTTTAATGTGGGTGAGTGACTTTGCGGTCAGTTTTTGGCCTTTAGCTATGGCTTTTATGCTTTATTGGGTACTAGATAGAAAAAGTGGTAGAAAGATATTATTTGGCTATTGCTTGGGTTCTTTAATGAACGGCTTTCTTAAACTAACTTTTTGTGTTTACCGTCCTTGGGTTAGAGATTCAAGAGTTTTGCCATATGGCGATTCTAAAGTTAGTGCAACAGGCTATTCTTTTCCAAGTGGCCATACGACAGTAGCCACAGATACTATTGGTAATATGGGCGTTTGGCTTAAGAAACATGGCAAAAAGGTATTGGCGATTATTTTTTGGCTATTTTTGTTATGTGTAATGTTTTCTAGAAATTATCTTGGTGTTCATACACCACAGGATGTAATTGTTGGCTTTGTATCTACTGTTTTAATGGTTTTATTAGCCAACAAGATAGAAGATTGGACTGAAAAAGATAATAAAAGAGATAAGATTGTTTTGATTGCGGGTATTGTAATTTGTGTTGCTTTAGCATTATATTATGAGTTTAAATCTTATCCTTTAGCTTATTTAGATGATGGCAGCTTACTTGTTGATCCAAATAAAATGAAGGGCGATTCTTATCAAGGAATTGGTTTGATTATTTCTTATGTAATATGTCGCTATTTTGAAAAAAGAGGATTTGATTTTGAAAATAATCTAGATTATAGAGATCGTTTTATTATCGGTACCTTCGCTCTTGTTCCGTTATATGTTTGGGTAAATAGTATTAGTCCGTTGTTGATTTCTTTAACTGGTAGATCGATTGGTCAATTTATTCAATACAGCGCTTTTATGTTATATGGTTTAATTATCATACCTAAAGTGATGAAAATTTATTCTGTAAAGAAAGGCAAATAAGCTTCTTAAAGTTTTAATAGTTACCATATTGGATGTAAAATAAGTAAGATGATGAATACTAAAAAAGGATTTTGGATAGTTACAAGCATTCTTGTTGTTTTTATGACAGGACTTTTGACATTCACAATAATTCCTATTATTAAAGATTTTCAACATGGTAAAGATGTTTTAAAAGATGAGAAACATCTTCAACTTTACTACAATAGAATAGCTTTAGAATATGAAACAGCTTTTAAGAATGGTACTTATCAAGATTATTACAATAATTTAGATATTGATGGTGCCGGTATGGATACTATTGTGGTTGGTGGAAAGACACATACTTTAAGAACTGGAAAGTATTTTGTAACTAGATCTATTGATAATAGTAAAATTATTTTCACTTATTACTGTGATAAAGGTGATCATAGTATGCGACTTACAGAAAGAGTTGAAATAAAGCCTTCAAAGCAAAACCCAACTACAACTCCAAGGAGTAACCAAGATGTTAAGTAAGTTTAATAAAATTGTTTTATTGACAACTGTTTGTTTATTATTGTTGTCTGGGTGTAACAAGAAAGAAGATAAAATTGTTTACATATATAAAGAAGGTGATTTAGAGATGGAATATATAAAATTTGGAAATGGTGAAAAGAGCTTTGTGATTATTCCTGGTCTTTCTATTCATAGTGTTATGAACTCTGCTGATGCCATTAAGGAAGCTTATAAAGATTTTTCTGATGATTATACGGTTTATGTATTTGACCGTCCTAAAAATATAAGAGATGGATATACAATTGAAAATCTTAGTGATGATACTGCAAAAGTTATGAAAGGCTTAGGAATTAAAAATGCTTATATTTTTGGCGCTTCTCAAGGTGGCATGATTGCGCAATGCTTAACGATTAATTATCCTGATTTAGTCAGCAAGCTTGTACTTGGTTCTACATTGTCTAAACCTAATGACAACTTTTTAAAGGTTGCAGGTAATTGGATTTCTTTAGCTAAGGAAAAGAATGAAGATGAACTTTTAAAAAGTTTTGTAGAAGATGTTTATTCTAAAAACACCTTAGATGCTTATGAAGACACTTTGATTTCTTCTAATAAGGGTATTAGTGATGAAGAATATGAAAGATTTATCATATTAGCTAATTCTTGTTTAACATTTAATGTTTATGATGATTTAACAAAAATTAAATGTCCAGTTTTAGTTTTAGGATGTGATGGTGATAAAGCTGTTACACCTTTAGGATCTAAAGAGATTGCGGATAAACTAAATTGCGAAATCTATATGTATGATGAATCTTACGGACATGGTGTTTATGATGAAGCAAGCGACTATAAGACGCGTTTGCTTGATTTCTTTAATGAATAATTTAGGATTATTAGGAATTGTATTATTTGGTATAGTGTATGTTATTGATAAAATGATTTATGCTTTACCAAATTTTATTTATATTCCTTTGGCTATTTTAACTTTTATGTTGATTATAATTGGCTTTATCAAAGATAAAAAAGGCTCGTGATTATCACAAGCCCATTGCTTTTTCAATATATGATTTTTCAGCAGTTCTCCAATAATTTGTATAGTACTCAAAATTTTCTGTTTCGCCATAAGAACTAGAATCATCATTAATTCCACTTCCGATTCGACTTGTTCCATCACTATAGATAATTACAACATAGAAGGCCCAACCATCATTATTAGAAGTTTTAGAAGAAAGCTTATAATCAGCAATACCACATTTTTTTAAATAATTGTTAACTCTTGAATAATTACTATCTCCAGTGCTGAAATCTTCTCCTTCGATCTTCACATTTCCTGAAGCATAGCATTTTGTTCCTTCTTTATTCACCACTATTGCGACACTCGCATCATAATTACCATTAGAAGCTTTGTTAGAACCAAACTCTATATCATCATTATTCATACCATTTTTTAATACAGCAATTATATTTCTGGCATTAGCCATATCAACGGCACGTCTAGATTTTTCAAGTTGAGTACTAAATATTGGAATTGAAATGGCAACTAGAACAGCAATGATTGCTACTACTATTAATAGTTCAGCTAATGTGAATCCTTTTTTGAATTTTTTCATAACAAATAAATTATATAAAGTTCACAATTTTATGACAACAAAATTTTAAAATATTATTGACACTGATTTCTCCTTTTGGTAATATAAACAAGCACTTATTAAAGAGCTTAATTAAATATGATTAT
>CAVFKJ010000092.1:0-2483 GCA_963623125.1 Clostridium sp. CAG:217 | reverse complement strand
CCTATCGTATCGTTTTTCTTTAAAAAATTTGGATATATCATATTCAAAATTATATAATTTAATCAACAATTAAACGGAGAAAAAATATGAAATATGTAATGGCTCTAGATCAGGGGACAACTAGCTCTCGCTGTATCATTTTTGACAAACTTGGCAACATGATTTCCGTTGCCCAAAAAGAGTTCACACAATACTATCCTCATCCTGCTTGGGTAGAACATGATGGCAAAGAAATCTTTAGCTCTATTTTAGAGGTGGCTAGACTTGCCTTAAAACATGGACGTATTGATCCAAAAGATGTAGCAGGTATAGGCATCACTAACCAAAGAGAAACAACTCTTATTTGGGATAAGAAGACAGGCGAGCCAATCTATAATGCGATTGTTTGGCAATGCCGTAGAACTAGCGATATCATCGATAAACTTGTTGAAGATGGCTATAGTGATTTAATCAAAGAAAAAACAGGTCTAGTACCTGATGCCTATTTCTCAGGCAGTAAAATCAAATGGATTTTGGATAATGTAGAAGGCGCAAGAGAAAAAGCGAATAAAGGTGAATTATTATTTGGTACCATTGATACCTGGCTTATTTATAATTTGACTGGTAGCAAGGTTCATGTTACTGATTATACAAATGCGTCCCGTACAATGCTATTTAATATCAATACTTTAAAATGGGATGAAGACTTATTGAAGATATTAGATATTCCTGCTTCTTTATTGCCGGAAGTTAAACCATCAAGTTATGTTTATGGCGAAACTCTAAAAGGCTTCTTTGGCGAACCAATTAAAATAAGTGGCGCTGCTGGTGACCAACAATGCGCTTTATTTGGCCAATGTTGTTTTAAAGAAGGCGAAATGAAAAACACTTATGGTACTGGTTGTTTCTTACTTATGAATACAGGTGAAAAACTTGTTAGATCTAAGCATGGCCTAGTTACAACCATTGCGGCAAGTGATGATGACAAGATTAAATACGCTTTAGAGGGTTCTATCTTTATTGGTGGAGCGGCTGTGCAATGGTTAAGAGATGAATTAAAGATTATTAGCTCACCAAGGGAGTGTGAACAACTAGCATCAGAAGTAAATGATTGTGAAGGTGCCTATGTTGTACCTGCCTTTACAGGGCTTGGTGCTCCTTATTGGTCACAACATTCAAGAGGTACAATTGTTGGCATTACAAGAGGCTTTAATAAGAATCATCTAGTTAGGGCAACACTTGAATCTATTGCCTATGAAACATACGATATTGTAAAGGCTATGGAAGAAGACGCTAAGGTATCGGTTAAAGAACTTAAGGTAGATGGTGGCGCTTCTAATAATAATTTATTGATGCAATTTCAAGCTGATTTATTAAATGCTAAAGTATATCGACCAATGATAACCGAAACTACAGCGCTAGGTGCAGCTTATTTAGCGGGTTTAGCTGTTGGCTTTTATAAAGATATTGATGAAATTAAATACAATTGGGCAATTGATAAGAGCTTCTCTAGTTTGATGTCTGAAAAAGATAGAGAAAAGAAAATAAAAGGATGGAAGAGAGCTATCGATACAGCGCTATATTGGGCAAAAGATAGCGATTAACTGTGATAAGATATATCTTATGAATACACCTTTAGTTTTAGCGTTCTTGTTTTTTGCGGGTGCCTTACTTGGCTATATCTTAGAATTTTTATTTAGAAATTTGATTAGCCATTCAGGACCTAGAGGCAAATATTTTATCAATCCTGGCTTTTGTAAGGGGCCATACTTACCAATATATGGTGTTGGTTTAACTGTAATGTTTGTGATTACTTATTTAGTTAACACATACTTTGTAAACCCACCTGCCTTTTTGATAATAATTATTATTACGATTGTCATGACATTGATTGAGTTTATTGGTGGTGTCTTCCTTTTAAAAGTCATGAACATGCGTTTATGGGACTATAGAGATAGACGTGGCAATGTGATGGGTGTTATCTGTCCATTATTCTCGTTCTTTTGGGGTGTAATAGGTGCTATTTATTATTTGTTTATTCATCCAGTTGCCTTAGATGGCATTATTTGGCTTACAAATAATTTGGCTTTCTCTTTCTTTATTGGCTTATTCTATGGAGTGTTCTTGATAGATGATTATGTATCGACAAAAGATGCGATTGATATCAAACACTTTGGTGATGCCAATGGTATTGTTGTTAAATATGAAGAACTTAAGGACTTGCTTACAAGAAAACGTAAAGAGGCTTCAAAGAAATTCAAGTTCTTTAACCAAGCCGCCATTGAGAACATGCCTTTGATTGATACTTTATCTAAATATAGTGAAATTCTTGAAGATAAGGCTGAAACTTTTAAGTCTAGAAGAAAGAAAAAATAATCACATAATTTTCCATAAAGTCTACACATATCTTTCACATTAAATATTTATTATAGAGTTGTAAAGTGATTAACAACTTTACGACTCTCCCTTTCATTTATATATAATTTTAAAAAGATAAGTCACAT
>CAVFKJ010000091.1:0-3542 GCA_963623125.1 Clostridium sp. CAG:217 | reverse complement strand
TGGTTAGCACCTTTCCAAGCCCTTTAAGTGGTATCATTTTAACTTGCGTTCTACATTGAAATAATGCCCTTTTAATAGTAAAATTATACTAGTTTTAGGGTAGGTAAGGAGCATTATGTCTGATCAATATAAAATATTAATTATCGCTGGCCTGGCACTTGTTGCCTTGATTATAGTAATCATTCTTATAAATAATACAAAAAAATCAAATTTAAAAAAGGATATTGATGATTTAAATATTCGTTTTAATGCGGTTAAAACTATTCCATTGGCTTTTAAATTATCAAAGGCCCAAGCTATGGCTAAAAGAAATAATGATACAGCTGAGGAAGTAAAAGTTTATTATCAAAAGTATGAAGAGGCCCAAAGACATATTGATCAGATTTCGGATATGCTTGAGGATATTGATGATAACTTCTCGGCTCATAAGTATAGAGATTGTCGAAAAACTTTAGCTTTAGTTGGTGATAATATTGCTGAAAGCGAAAAGGAAGTTGCAGACATTGACAAGTTCCTTGAGAAATTCCAAGAGAAAGAAAATGATCAAAGAGATACTAGCTCACGTTTAAAGGAACAATTTAGAGATTTAAAGCTTTATGTTAATCAAAATTCTAATAGTCTTTCTATCGGTTATGATGGCATAAAGAAGAAGATTGAAAAGGTTGAAGATTTATTTTCTAGTAGTGAAGAATATATGTATATCAACGATTATGCGGATTCTTGGGATTGCCTTTTAAAAATCAAGGATTCAATGGTTGATATAAGAGATTGTGTATTAAAGATTCCTTCTTTGATTAAAGATACTAAGGGTGTTATTCCTACTTTAATTGACGAGGCTAATCGTAAATATGCCCTGACTCGCCAAAGAGGTGTGTATACTAAACATTTAAATGTTGATAGACGTCTTGAAGAGGTTTCTAACAGCGTTAGCGAAGATGTTAAGGTACTAAGTGAGGGTAATCTTGGTAATGTTGAAGTAAATGCGATTGCTCAAAAGGAAAAATTAAATACTTTACTGGGCGAATTAGATTATGAAAATAAATGTTATGGTGAAGTTAAGAGTATTGGTGATACTATCACCAATAGTTTAAATGAACTTTCGGTTTTACATAATTATGTAAGTGGCGCTTATAAGAAGGATAAGGATCGCTTTGGAATTGAGAATATCGATGCCTATATTAAGGAGAGCGAGGAACATCTTTCTAGTTTAAAGGCTGATTATATTGCGTTTAACCAAGAGCTTGCGGAAAACGATAAGCCAAGTAGTGAACTACTTAAACAAGGTAATGAAATTCTTGAGAAGGCTAACTTTGATATTGAGAAGTTAAGTTCTTATAAGGCTAGCTTTGATAAGAATACTAGTGATGAAAAGCGTGCTAAGGCTCAACTTATGAAGCTTCAAGTAGTGCTTAATGAAGTTGAAGTTAAGGTTCTTGAATATCATTTGCCTACTATTGCCAATTCTTATCATGATGATTTGTTAGCTAGTAAAAAACGTATTGAGAAGATTAAAACTTTACTTAATGCAGTGCCAATTAATATTGATGAGCTTAATACTACTTTAGACGAGGCAATTGATTTTATCTATAAGTTCTATAACAATGTCAATAATATTGTAGGCATGGCTATTATGGTTGAGAATGCAATTGTCTTTGGTAATAAATATCGTTCTACTTATCCTGAAGTTGAACGTGATTTATCGAAGGCTGAATTTTCTTACTTAAATGGTGAATATACAAAGGCTTTGACAATGGCTATTGCTTGTATGGAAAAGCTATTCCCTAATAAAAAGGATAATGCCTATTTGGAGAATGTCTAGTGAATAAAATATATTTCGATAATGTTTCTACTACCTCTTTGAACAAAGAGGTATTAAATACTTATAAGGATCTTTTGGATAGATATTATTGTAATTCAGATGCCTTATATGATGATGGTGTAACTGTTTATAATATGCAAGAAAAGGCTAGGGCTAATATTGCTAAGATGCTTGGTGTAGGTAAGGATGAAATCATTTTTACTAGCGGTGCTTCTGAAGCTAATAGCTTGGCTATTAAGGGCTTATGCTTAAATAAGCAAACTAAAAGACATGTTATAACTAGTATTTATGAGCATTCTAGTGTTTATAATAGCTTTAAACAACTAGAGGATGTCTTTGGCTTTGATGTAACTTATTTATATCCTAATAGTGATGGGGTTATTGATCCAAATGATGTGGCTAAGGCTTTAAGAGATGATACTCTTCTTGTGAGTATCATGTTGGTTAATAATGAAATTGGCTCGATTAATGATATTGATGCGATTAAACAAATAGTAAAAAAACATCCTGGTACTTATTTTCATTGTGATATTACCCAAGGTTTGGGCAAAGCTGATATTGATTTAAGAGATATTGATATGGCGTCTTTTTCAGCTCATAAGATACATGGTTTAAAGGGTAGTGGTTGTCTTATTAAGAAGAAACATGTTCCTTTATTATCTTTAATTTCTGGTGGCCAACAAGAATATGGTCTAAGAGGGGGAACGAGTAATGCTTTAAGCAATATTGTGCTAGCTAAGACTCTTCGTATTGCCTTGGAAAATAAGGATAAAGAGATTAAATATATTCAAGAACTAAAGGATTATTTTTGTTTAAAAGTTAATGAAATAGATGGTGTAAATATTAATTCACCATATAATGGTGTTGCGAATCTGGTGAATATTTCAACTCCTATTTTTTCAGAAGTTGAGTTAAATGCTTTAAATGCACGCGATATTATGATTTCTAGTAAGTCAACTTGTGGTTCGAGAAAAAATGATAATAATCGTACTTTAAAGAGTTTAAATATTGATGAAGATAAGGCACTTAGAATTTCGTTTGATTATAGTAATACTAAAGAAGAAATTGATTATTTTATAGATTGTTTAAAGGAGGATATCAAAAAATATGGCTGATTTATTATATGATCATATTGTTGTTCGATATGGTGAATTATCAACCAAGGGCAAGAACCGTAAGGATTTTACTAAGGCTCTTACACATAATATAAAAAGAAGACTTAAGGCTTATGATAAGCTTGAGTATAAGACTTTACATGATGGCTTGTTTATTAAGCTTAATGGTGAAGATTATGATTTAATCAAAGAAGATTTAAAACAAGTATTTGGCTATGCTTATTTTTCTGGTGCCATTATTGTTTCAAGGGATATTGAACAAATTTGTGATATGGCTTTAACTTTAGCTAAGAAAAAAGATTATAAGACTTTTAAGGTTGTAACTAAAAGAAGTGATAAGAATTATCCACTTAGAAGTGATGATATAAATCGAAGAGTTGCCGGTCATATTTTAAGAAATCTAGATATTAAGGTTGATGTGCATAATCCAGATTTAAAACTATATATCGTTATTGAACAAAATGATGCTTTAATCATGGATGAAAAGGTTAAGGGCATTGGCGGCTATCCGACAGGTGTTAATGGCAAGGCTTTACTTATGATGTCTGGTGGCATTGATTCGCCAGTTGCAGGTTACTTAACCATGAAAAGAGGCTTAAAGATTGAAT
>CAVFKJ010000090.1:0-10814 GCA_963623125.1 Clostridium sp. CAG:217 | reverse complement strand
TAAATGAGTAAAGTTAGTATTATTGTTCCAATCTACAATGTAGAAAAATATGTTAGTAAGTGCCTTGATTCTTTATTAAGACAAACTTTTGACGATATTGAGGTTATTACGGTATCTGATGGTAGTCCTGATAATAGTAAGGATATTGTTTTAAAGTATTGCGAAAAAGATAATCGTGTTCGTTTTATTGAAAAAGAAAACGGTGGCTACGGTAGTGTATTAGAAAAGGCTATCGAGCATATTGATAGTGAATATTTCATGGTGTGCGATCCTGATGATTGGCTAAGTGATGATGCGGTAAAGATTTTGGTTAATACCCTAGAAAAGAATAATGTGGATATGGTTGTCGGATGTAAGTATCTTGTTTATAACGATAATCAAGAGGAAATCTATACCGACTCTATTATTCATTCTGTTAGTATCAATACCGAATTTGATAAGGTATATACTGATTTGACAAGCTTTTATTATCTTGATCCTAGTCCTCATGCGAAATTATATAAGACTAGTTTATGCAAGGGTATTGTTTTACCACATAAGGTTAGTTTTACAGACTTGTTGTTGTATACCTATGCCTTAAATAACGCCAAGAGTGCAATATATATTAAGGATGCTTTGTCATATT
Source organism: Clostridium sp. CAG:217 (assembly GCA_963623125.1). Lineage (GTDB taxonomy): Bacteria > Bacillota_I > Bacilli_A > Erysipelotrichales > Erysipelotrichaceae > Colivicinus. The sequence continues at coordinate 10,189 of CAVFKJ010000090.1, read as the reverse complement.
ATTTGATTGATAGACCAGGTAATAGTATGTCGACTTTTAAGGATAAGACTTTTTATGATCATTATGTGATTATGTCGGAATTATTTAGATATGCTAAGGAAAATCATAATTCAATGTTGTATGCACGTACTTATATACAGTTTAGATATGCGTTAAGTCAACTTAAGGATAATGGACAAGATAGTGCTAGACTTAAGTACTTTAATGAATATTGGCTTATTTTTAAGACTTTGATTAAGCATAAAAAGGATGTTATTGATAATTATCCAAAGGCTGGCAGGCTTACAAAGTTAAAGTGCGAATTTTTATTGAGTGGTCTTTTTGAAAAGGCTATGTTAAAAGATTTGATGGGGGCTAAATAAGATGAAAGTAAGTGTAATAGTTCCTGTTTATAATGTTGAAAAGTATATTGAAAAATGTTTGTTGTCGATTAAGGATCAAACTTTAATTGATTTTGAGTGTTTGATTATTAATGATGGCAGTAAGGATGATTCAATTAAGATAGCCAAGGAAACTGTTGGTAAGGATATTCGTTTTAAGTTTTTTGATAAGGAAAATGGTGGTCTTTCAGATGCTAGAAATTATGGCATGGGCAAGGCAAGTGGTGAATATTTGTGTTTTATCGATAGTGATGATTATATTGCGCCTGATTTATTAGAACTTACTTATAAGATGGGCAAGGAATATGATAGCGATATTGTTTGTTTTGATATGTATTATGTCAATGAAGATGGTAGTCTAGAGTATTCTTGGGGTTCTAATTATAAGGGTACTAGCAATTATAAAGAAAACAGGGAGATTATTTTCTCGAATAATAGTGCCAATAATAAGCTTTATAAGGCTTCTTTTATGAAAGATAAGAGATTCTTTAAGGGTATGTGGTATGAGGATATGGCAGTCATTCCAACTTGGATTGCGGATGCGAATAATATGGCTCATGTTTATAAGCCCCTTTATTATTATGTTCAAAGACCTGGTTCAATTACCCATAAGGCAGATATTAGAATCTTTGATATTTATAAGGCTATTAGCATGGTTAAAAACAAGCTTCAACTTGGCGCTTATGAGGTAAGAGGCCTTTTCTTTGAAAATTGTCTTGTGATGACAACTTTAAGAATTAAGGAAATTAATGATAAGAAGACTAGAATGCAATATTATCGTAAGAATGTCGAACTATTGGAGGAACAGTATCCTAATTGGTATAGTGATGTTAAAAAAGATAATGATTATAACTTTAAACAAAAGCTTATCTTTTTCTTGTTGCATAAAAAGTGGATTTATTTGGTAGAGAGGGCCTACAACAAAAAATGAAGAAGAAAATATTGTTTGTCAATGATGAGATGACCATGGGTGGTGTGGCCCGTATTCTTAATACTTTTCTTAAGATGATTGATAGAGAAAAGTATGAGGTAGATTTATTAGTTCTTCATAAAAGGGGAGAATTACTATCAGAGATTCCAAGTGATATTAATGTTATAAGTGGAAGTTCCTTTTTTAGTGTTATTGATAGACCTTTAAAAGAATGTAAGGGTAAAGAATTGTTTTTTAAATTAAGACTTCTTTTCTATATGAAAACAGGTTTAATTAAGGGCAAGATTGTAAAGGAACGCAAGAAGATTTTAGATAAACATTATGATATTGAATTTAGTGCCAAAGAGGGTTTTTGTACTATTTTTACAGGCTATGGTGATTCAAACAGGAAGATAAATTGGGTTCAAGTAGACTATAAAGAATCTAATTATAGTAGTCATCATATGGAACTGGTTAAGGATGCCTTAAAGAATATTGATATGAATATAGCTTGTTCTAATCAGGTAATGGAGTCTTATAAAGAACTTTTTGAAGTATCAAAGATTTGTGTTATTCATAACTTAGTTGATGAAGATAGAATTCGTAATATGAGTCTTTTACCTTGTGATTTAAAGCTCGATGATAATGGTAAGATAAATCTTATTACCGTAGCTAGATTTCATAAACAAAAGGGTGTTGATCGTTTAATTAGAATACAGGCTAAATTAAAGGATTATTATAATTTAATCATTATTGGTGATGGTTCTTTAAAGGATGAATTATATAGCTTAGCTAAAGAGTTAAATTGTTTTGACGATATCAAATGGCTAGGTTTAAAATCTAATCCTTATCCATATGTAAGAGAATGCGATTTGTTTATAATGTCTAGTTTATATGAGGGCTATCCTACAATGACAGTGGAGTCTTTAATTAGTGATACTCCTGTTTTAACGACAATGGTAGCGGGTGTTAGTGAGCAGATTGATGATTCTAATGGTTGGATTGTGGATAATAGTGAAGAAGCTTTATTTAATAAACTTAATGAACTTAAGGATAAAAAAGAGATTTTAATTAATTTAAAGAAGAATCTAGAGAATTATCATTATGATAATAAAACTATTTTAAATAAATATTATGAGGTTTTAGATGAAACTAATTAGGGGACTTATTGTTTTATTTTTACTTATTAGTATAAGCGGTTGTAATAGTAAGAGTGTAACAAAGCTTGGTGATTTTAATATTGATAAAGATAAGATAGAAGTTGATGGAACCTATAGCCCAGGTAATAAGTTTACCTTATCTTTTTGGATTAATAGTGCTAGTAACTATGTAGGTAGTGAGATTTTAAGTATTGATAGTAATGGTGAGAAGGTAACGTTATTAAATAATACCGAGGATGAAGAGGCTAATTTAACGGGTTTGGTTTTGGTGCATAATAACGGTCTTTTATATAAGGATAGTAGTTATTATCTTCATCTTAATACTTATAATCATGTAGCTATTGAATTTGATAAGAAGTATTTTAGCTTATATTTAAATGGTGAACTTATTAATAAGGTGGCTTTTTCTAAGAGTTTTAAGGGTTCTAATTTAAAGTTAACAGTAGGCGATAATAGATTAAAGGCTAATATTTCTGATTTAAGCTTATATAACTATATTGATACGGACAATCTTGTAAGTGGTGTTTATAAAGAAGATGAGCGTTTTAAGATTGATTTAGATTTCAATGAGTATTTCATGGATAATGCCTCGGGTAAGATTAGGCTTCCTAGAAATAATGAAGTTGAATATAGTGTGGGTGATGGGGCTAGTATTTCGGATGGTTTTTTAACTTTTGAAGAAAATAATACTAGTGAAGATAGACTTGTTACCTTATGCGCTTATTATGATGGTTTAAATCACGATTATATCTTCAAGGTAAGAGGCGATAATGATGATAAAAAATTCATTGATGCCTATAACTATGTTTTTAATAATCTAGAATACATTATTTCGGAAAGTGATACTTTTAATAGTAATGTGGATGGCTTTGATGTAAGTTATGAAGTTATTAAGGGTAGAGCTAAATATTTAGATAATCATTTCATTAAAGATGAGAATGCATCAGAGAAAGAAAAGTGTACTATTTTAGTTTCCATTGGTGATAAATCATTTGAAAAAGAAGTCTTACTTTTGGATGAATATAGTGTCTATCTACTTGCGGGTTTTACGGGCTCAGCTTTTTATCCTGATTATGTAACGGGTGATGAAACCATGTTTTTTGCGCTTAGTAAGGACTTAAAGGATTTTGAAAGTGTTGATATTTCTGTTGAAGCAAGTGAGGGTTCAAAGCGTTTAAGGGATGCTTATTTAGATAGAGATAAAGATGGCAATTATGTTTTGATGGCTACTCAAGGTTATATGTATAGAGAAATCTATATTGGTAGTAATAGTGATTTATTTGATATTAATACAAGCTTATATGATGTCAATTACTACGATAAGGACTTAGATATTGGTGGTAATTATGCCTGGGCGCCAGAGTTTATTTATGATTGTTATAACGACTTATATGTTTTGATGTATTCGGATTCGGAAAGAGATGATAGCGCTATTTATGCAGTTACAACCAAGGACTTCAAGACCTTCTCTTATCCTTATGTTTTCTTTGATACCGGCTATAAGATTATTGATGCGGATATCACTCTAATTGATGGTAAGTATTATCTTTTCTATAAGGATGAAAGTGATAGAGGCTATGGAAAGCTTTATTATGCGGTATGTGATAATCTAGCTTATAACACTACTTGGCGTATTTACGATGATGTAGACAAGGCTATTTGTTTGGATAAATCTCTAGAGGGTCCTTTTGCCCTAAGAGGAATTAATGATGAATACTATTTATATTGTGATGCGCATGAGTTTGCCCAAATCTATTTTGGAAAGTTAAGTGCACAAGATGAAAAACTTAATGTTGATTTAAGTTTATTAGATAGTGAAGTTATTGATGGTGTGCATCACTTTAGTATAATTAAGTTAACAGATAAAGAGTATGAAAGGATAAAGAAATCATGAAGGATGTAATTATTGTCGGAGCTGGCTTTGCGGGTGCTACTATTGCGAATTTATTGGCTAGTAAGGGAAATAAAGTTCTAGTTATTGACCAAAGAGAACATATTGGTGGTAATGCGTATGATTATGATAGTGAAGGCATTTTGGTGCATAAGTATGGTCCTCATATCTTTCATACTAATTCTAAAGAAGTTTTTGATTATTTAAGTCAGTTTACGGATTGGTATAAGTATGAACATAAGGTGCTTGGTCATATCAAGGATAAATTGGTTCCTATTCCTTTTAACTTTAAGTCGATTGATGTTTGTCTTCCTGATAAAGCTAGTAAATTAAAGGAACTATTAAAAAGAGACTATGGTGAGGGTAAGAAGGTCCCAATTATGGAGCTTTTGAAAAATGATGATGAAGATATTCGCTATCTAGCTGATTATATCTATGAGAATGTCTTTAAGTATTACACGATGAAACAATGGAATATGAAAGTAGAAGACTTAGATAGTGCAGTTAGTGCTAGAGTCCCAGTTAATACTTCATATGATGATCGTTATTTTAACGATGAGTATCAATATATGCCAAAGAATGGTTTTACAGCTTTAATTGAGAAGATGTTGGATAGTGAAAACATTGAAGTTAAGCTAGAGACTTGTGCCAATGATGTATTGAAATTAGATGATGGCAAAATCTATTTTGAAAATGAAGAATTTAAGGGAATGGTATATTATACTGGTGCCTTAGATGCCTTATTTGATTATAATCTTGGTGAGCTTCCTTATCGTTCTTTAGATTTAATTCTTGAAAAGTTAAATGGTACTTTCCAAGATGCAGCTACTGAAAACTATCCTGGTCCAAAGGAAAAGTTTACACGTATTACAGAGTATAAGCATTTTATGGAAGAGGAAGTAAAAGATTATACTTATATTCATACTGAATATCCTTTCCCATATCGTAGAAATAGTGAGGTAGGTAATGTACCATACTATCCTATTTTCACAAGCGCTAATGAGGCTTTATATGAAGAATATGTTAAGCAAGCTAAACAATATCCAAATCTTGTATTAATTGGTAGACTTGCTGAATACAAGTATTACAACATGGATGCGATTGTCTTAAAAGCTTTAGAGCTTGTTGGTTAATCAATCTTGTGTCAGCATATTAAAGACAAGTTAAACGATAATGATAAGTTGAGTCATAAGCGAATCCCCATTTGATTCTTTCTAGTAGCGAAATTCCTTTAAGAGAAAAGATGGTGCCTATTTAACTTATCTAAAATATAATCGTAATGAATTCCCGAAATGGGAATTTTATTTTAGCCTTTTTTATATTTCTTTCTTAAAACACAATCATAGACAATATAAATTGGTACTAATACTGCGGATATTTTAGATATAATCATTGAATATTTTTGAATGTTTGATATTTCATAATATACATCATAAGTTACAGGTGTAGTGCTTTTTGTGACATTAAACTCTACAAGTCCATCACTAGACATAGAAGGTGTAATGGTATCAATTACTTCATCGTCTTTAATTACTTTTACTTTATAGCCATAATAGTAGGTTCTTGGAACTATTACACTTGCGTTATCGTATTCATTACTATTTATGACAAACTTATAATGATAGTATTCACTTGAATCTATTAGGGCATCATCAATTTCCATCTTTTCACTTGTATCAATCATTGAATGACTCTTTGAGTTATCAACGGTTGTGTATTCATAGTGAATATAGTCGATATACATTTCATGATTATAATCAGCGGAACTTAATGCTTGGGCATCATAGTATGTATTATCTTCATTTGGTTTATATAATCTTTCATAAGCACTTTCTAAACTGTCATCATCATAGTAGCCATACATGCCTGTATAGTTTGTTTTTAGCCAATTAAACGATACAAACATTACTAATATTAATAAGATAAGTGATGGCACATATTTAAGATATTTATGTTTTATTTTTTCTCCTAATAAGACAAAATAATATGAACCTGAGATGGCCTCTAATAATATTACAATTGGTAATAAGCGATTACTAAATTGCATGAATCTTAAAAATGATAATAGTTTCCATGGGAAGATATTTGTCATCATTAATAAGAAGACAAAGGATAATAAGAAACAATGATAGATAAATTTATTATTTTTCTTTTTGTCTTTAACAAAGAAACCACATAATGGTAAAAATAATAGAAATGGTCCAGGTGAACTACATTGATATACTTCCCATCCTACAGAAAAGTTAAATAGATCTTTGATACTTAAACTTTCTATTGGTGTTACATTATTAGGCGAATTAATCCACATAGTATTGTTAGATAAGCCTTCTAACATTGGCAATATAAAAAATAGTGATAATAGAACAGTTGTAATAACAGCTTTTAATATAGCTAGTATCCTTTGTTTATTCAATTGTTTAATATTGATGATAATAAAGAATAGAAATAAGATACAAGTTACAAAGAAAGTTATGTTATGACTTAAGACTAATCCTAAAAAGCCCATGGTTAATAGGTACCACTTATTTTCATCATCATATAAAACATAATAGATACCAAGTAAGGCCAATGGTATAAAGACTAGTCCCATAGTTTCACCAAGTGCACTTCTTCTAAAGATGGAAGTTACTTGATGAGGGTTTACTAGATAAATAAACATGGCAAGTATTGTTGCGCTAGTTTTCTTAGTTAGTCTTTTTTGACAGATACCTACAAAGAAGGTAGCCGCTATCATAAGGCAGACAATATAGATTTTATAGGCTACTATTAAATTTACCCCTCTAGCTATTAGCCATACTGCTGGAAAAAGTAGTAATTGACAATAATATAGTGGTGTTGGATAGCCAAAATTAAAGTTAGCGTTCCACCACATATAAGGATATTTAACGCCTTTTAATATGGCATCACGATAACTTTGGATTCGAGTAAGATGAAAGCCTGTATCCGCTCCCATATGTAAGATGCCATTAGAAAAGGGATAGGCAAAATAGACGCCTATTAGAATTGATAGAATAATAATTAATAGATAAGTTTTATATTTTGTTAAGATTTTCATTTTGAAATAATTATGCTACTATAAAGACAAGCTCTTAGGCTATATGAGATTATTACTTGGACGTTCTAATCTCGTTTTTTATTTTAATCCAATATATAGGCAAAATAATCGGCCTTATCAGGATATACTTTAAGCATTTCATCATAGAAATATTGTTTCATTTCCTCTGTATACTCACCAACTCTTTCATAGATGGTAACAATATATTGATTATCATCTATTTGTTTAGTATAGATAGGATTATAAATACTAGATATTAGCTCATTGTTTTTTACAGCGTTAGAAATAATATCAAACATATGTTGGTAGTCTTTATCAGTATAAATAATTGGATCTACGGTAATGATATATTTAATATATTGGAAGTCTTTAGGAAAACCATCTCTTATATCAAATACTGCTGAGTCAATATTTGGTCCATCTAAGTCAGGAAGTAGCGCATTTCTTAATAAGTCATCTGAAATTACACCATAGCTACCAGCACTTAAAAAGGCAGTGGTATTTTCGTCTGGTTCAATTGATTTTAAGTACTCACTTATTTCAATCAAATCGTTTTTGGTATATAGTATCTCAGGATTTTTTCTAATTGTCGTAAATATAGGAATACTATTTGCTTCCGTAAATATTAAACAAGCTTGTATTAGTAATATTAATAAATAAGGAATAGTTAATTTCTTTAGATGAGTTACTCCTATTGCAAACAAGATTATGATATTTAATAAAAAGATATAGTAATGATGGTACTCAAAGGATTGTAGCTTCCATATTAAAACACAAGGTATTACGATTGAGATTATATTTATTAATAATAAATCTTTATGTTTTTTAAATAGAAGATAGCTTCCATATATAGACATTAAACATATTAATAAAGAAATATTATTAATAAAGGCTTTTATTTTTCCTGGATGATTATAGAAAGCATAGGCTTCTTCAAAGTTGTTAGTCAGTACTCTATTAATAAAAGTGTTAAAGAATAATAGACTTACGATTAATAGGATGATGCCTGAGCTTAGTAACTTTAATAAATCTTGGGCTTTCTTTTCCTTGTAGAATAGCCATTTTATAAGATAAGAAAGATATAGACATACTATTGAATATAAGTACCATCTTCTAAGGAAAATAGCTAAAAAGGCAAATAGATTAATTGCCAGATTATCTAGATAATCGATATCTTTAAAGTCAGGTAAGATTATTAGACTGTATGATGCTGTAATAAATAAAAGTCCTGAACAATCTACTTTACCATAGAACAAAGTTAGATATAAGGGAAATAGAACTAATATTAATAATGATGGCAAATACTTATTTTTATTAATATATTTAAAATAGAGTACTTGTAATATTAATAAAGTAGGTAAAAGATAAATAATATAGGTACTAATTGTAAAGAAGGCATAGCTTTCATTAATTAGTATAAAGGGTAAATTAAATAGAGCTGGTAAATAAGAATAGTCAGCGTTATTCATTGAATTATAGACTAAAGATAAGATGGCATTTGGATCTTCATAAAAGTATTTTTTTAAAGTTAAGGCCCTAATATAGTGTCCAGCATAATCATAGGCGTAGATAGTATCTTCAAAGTGGAAGAAGACTAATAAACTTGTACATATTATAAAGGATACAACTAATGTATTAATGATTATATGTTTATAGTTTTGTTTAATAGTGCCTTTATATTTGCGATAAATTAAATAAAAAGTAAATAATAATATTAGTGGATATATTGTACAAAGCAATAATCTAATTAGATTTCTCATAAAACAATTATATATCATGGGTTATAATTTACTTATATGAAAAAAAGAAGTGCGATTAATATACTGCTTGAAGTATTATATTTTGTTTTGATTTTTGCCTATTTATTAATAATAAAAAATATTTATTCTATTAATGTTGATTATGATTTTAAAGTATTCTTAGCCTTTTCACTTGTGATAGTAGGTATTGGCTTACTTGTAGGAAGTGGAGCTAATAAGTATATTACTTTTATTTTATGTACTTTATATACTTTATATCTAATTGCTCAAAAGACCTATTATAAGGCTTTTAATTCTTATTTTAGATTTTCAACAGTAAAGGAATTTGCCAGTGAAGTGGCAGGACAGACAGCTACTATTGGTACCATCTTTGATTATAAAGATTTAATTCCGTTTATTGTTTTACTTGTGATTACCATTGTTTTTCTAGTGTTTAGATATGGTTTTAAATGTAAGCTTAGATATAGATGGTATATAAGATGTACAACTATTATTTGTTTCTTATTGTCTTTTTTAATTATTAATAATATGGTTAAGGCTATTAATGCGACATATAATGGCGAAAATTTTATGATGTATCAAACCGATTATTATTTATATGATACGGTAAGTAATCCTGAGTCTTTTGTAAAGAAGTTTGGCCTTTTAACTTATGGCTATCGTGATGGTGTTTCTTTATTTGAGGATAAGAAGAATTCTAAAGAATATTTAGCTACTTTAAATGAATATTATAGTAGGGAGAATACTGTTAATAATAATGCTTATACAGGTCTTTTTAAGGATAAGTCTTTACTTATAATTCAAGCAGAGTCTTTAAATAATTATGCGATAAGTGAAGAACTTACACCAACTTTATATCGTCTAAAGAATAGTGGCATTGAATTTACTAATTTTGATACACCATTATTAATTGGTTCTACTAGTGATAGTGAGTTTATGGCCAATACTAGTTTTATTCCTGAGGCTGAGGGTTATTCAGTATGTTACCAATATGTTAATAACACTTATCCTTTAACTTTAGGTAATTTGTTTA
>CAVFKJ010000089.1:0-4311 GCA_963623125.1 Clostridium sp. CAG:217 | reverse complement strand
AGGCTTTATAACCATCTTTTCTTAAATCATCTAAGCTAATATCTTTACCTACTTCAACTCCATATTTAAACTCTACACCTAATTTATCAAGTGCTTTTAGCTCAGCATCAATGACATCTTTCTCCAAGCGGAAAGAAGGGATTCCATAACGAAGCATACCACCTGCTTTTTCTTGTTTTTCAAAAACAGTTACCTTTAAGCCATAGATAGCTGCATAATAAGCACAAGTAATACCTGCAGGACCCGCACCAATGATAGCCACTTTTTTGTTGGCATCTTGAGGGTATTTTTTGTTTGGAACACTTAGATATTCATCTTTCAACTCTAACTCCGCAATAAATTTCTTAACATCATCAATTGCGACCGGATCAGCTATTTTATTAAGCGTACAAGCCTCTTCACAACGCTTATTACAAATACGTCCACATACAGCCGGAAGTGGATTTTCCTTTTTTATTAACTCTAATGCTTCAGCATATCTTCCTTGATTTGCCAGCTTTAAATACCCCTGAACACCAATATGGGCAGGACAAGCTGTTTTACAAGGTGAAGTACCGGTTTCTGGTTGAACATCCAACTTGGTATCTCTAAAGTCTTCTGTCCAATGTTCCTTAGTCCAAATCGTATTATCAGGAAGTGGCTTTGTCTTAATTTCAATTGGCTTAATAGAACATAATTTCTTACTAAGTTTTACAGCATTCATCGGACAAACTTCAACACATTGTCCACACGCAACACAATTGTTTTTGTTAACAGTAGCCTCAAAGTTTGACTTCATCATATTTGGTGTATCACAAAGTCTTGCGGTCTTCATCGCTAAACAAGCTTCTGGATGACACTCACATATAAATAATGAATTTTCTTTGCCATCAATATTGGTCACTTCATGGACGTATCCCATTTCTTCAGCTTTATAGATAATTTCATAAGCTTCTTCTTTGGTGATTCTACGCGATTTTCCAGCTCTTATGCATGAATCGGCAAAATCACCCAATTGAATACACCATTCACCTTCCATATCTTCACCAATATCGCCTCTTTGTCTTGCGGCTTTACGACATTGACATGGTGCAACCGAAAGATGAGGGCTATATTTATCAACCCAATAAGACACTTGTTCAATATCAACCGCTTTAGATTCAGCTGCAATTGCTTTTTGTACTGGTAAAGTTATTACAAGTCCATTACCCTTTGGAAAAAACTTAGCCCAACTCTTAGTTAGATTACAAACATAATTATGAAAAGACTCGGCAATTTCTGGATGAGTCTTAGATAGTTCGCTATCCATCATCATTATTTCCATCATACCTGGGGCAAATATTGGCAATTTTACTTTTTCTTTTTCCCATTCCAAAATGCCAAGCTTAGTCATTTTTTCAACTAGCTCTTCAACATGTTCTTTTTCATAGCCACTCATTTTAACTAATTCATCAATTGAATATGGCGTCCTAATCTTTTTAAAGCTTAGGGCAAATTCAATCATTTCATCATCCATTAAATGATCAAGTAGCTTATATTCTGGTGAGTCTTCTGTACAATGAATATTAAGCATATTTACATGTTCAACTAACTTGCATAAATTTTTTCTAACCGCCATCTTGTTCTCCTTTTTTATATAAATGCTCTTTTTGTCATTTTATGTATAATGAAATGGGACATCAATGGTCAAAATTACACAATTTGTCCCATTATTATTTTGGGAGTAAATTTATGGATAAATTTGAAAGAACTACACGATATTTAAAGGATCAAATGATATCTTATATGGAAATCCACAATGTCAATTCAATGACCATATCTGATTTTTGTAAGTATTGTAATATTAATCGTAAGACCTTTTATTTTCATTTTGAATCAATTGAAACATTAATAAATGAGTTAATAGATGATAAAAAGAATCATTTAAAAGATTGTTACATGAATTACTTATCTATAGATAATAATTTGCAAATTACACAAATGGTTCACTACTTTAATTTATATATGGTAGAAGAATATTCATTTTATAAAGTAGTTTTTGGTGTTCCTTTTAATAATTATATTCTTGTATCAATAACCGACTATTTTTGTGATATCTTAAAACCAATTTTTGATGAAAATAAATTCGAAAGTGAAGGTGAATTAAATATTGTGATACAAGGGTTTGTGTTTGCCCTATTTTCACCATATCGCTACGCTTATAATCATCAAATTCCCTTTAATGATGTATCACTTCAACAAATGACTTTAAAAGCCTTCAATATTCATGATTACATAAAAGAACAATTTGTTTGTTTATAAAAAATAGCGGAAATTCATCCGCTATTTTTATCTATTCTTACCCTATTCAAGCTTTCTTTAATATTGCCTTGTATCATTAAGGATAACTTATCAACTATTATTTTAGGATCTTCTTTCATATCATCTTTAATCCACTCAAGCATAAGGCCTACAAAGCCATATTTATAGAAATTAGCGATAAAATACTTATCTTCTTTTAACACCGACATATCTTTAGCTTGTTCCTCTACGACATCTTCTAAAAGTTTAAAAGTAACTTTAAATAAGTAATTTTCAACCTGTTCCCTGCTAACTGAATTATAGACATTCATGATAAAGGGCTTATTTTCTCTAACAGCTTCAAAGATTCTTAAATAGCCTTCTTGCCATGTATCATAAGTTTTATTGCCTTCAAGAGCCTTAGAAGCATCTTCTAGACAAGACCATTCAATTAAGTCATATATATCTTTAAAGTGATAGTAAAAAGTCATACGGTTAATACCGCAATCTTCAGTAATATCACTTACGGTTATTTTGTTTAAGGGCTTTTTAAGAAGTAATCTCTTTAAAGATTCTTCCAAAGCTTTTTTAGTAATCTGCGACATGATTTAATTATAAAATAAAAGGACTTTAGTTGTCCTTATTATCATCTGTTTCTGGCAATTGATTATCAGTTTTCTCTTCATTATTTTCAACTGCTTCATCTGTATTTTCACTAGAAGTTGCTTCATCTTTACTATGTTCAGTTGGTGTTACATCAACTATCGGCTCATCTACATCAATAGTAGTAAACTTGCCTTCGCCACTTTCTTCTGTATATTCATCGCCATCTTTTCCTTTTTCATATTTAGTCTTTAGAAAAGCTAAATAGAAATTAGAAATAAGATCACTTAGCCCTGCAAATAATAGGCCAATGCCAGCGCTAGAATAGAGAATATTTACACTAAAACTATAGAAGTAATTAAAGATTACTAAGGCACCAAAGCCAAAGCATACAAGCATTAGTATTAAATAAGTTACAAAGTTATGACCACCCAGTCTTTTTTCATCCATGGCATCTTGTATCTTTAGGGCACCTGAGACAATAATCGCAATGCCTAGGGCAACCGTTGTTACATCCGATAAAGAATAACGGCATATTATCACCACAATAGCTAAAGCCATTAAGACGATGCCTAGAATAAAATCATTTCTTTTATAGCGTTCATCTATTTTAGTAATAAAGTAGCGAATAATTTCAACAATACCGCAAGCCATCAAAACAAAGCCAAGTACCGTTACTACTATTTCTACACAAGCTGATCCTTTTACTATTAATAGGTAGCCTATTATAAAGTATACAATATTTACCAATAACATTATTGGTTTAAGTGATTTAAAGAAAGTCATATAAAAATCTCCTTTGATAACAATATTATATAAGATGATATAAGTTGCAACTTATTATTTTGATTAATAACTCCATGGAAGTCTATTTATTCTTAATACTTAACATTCTAAGTGATAACGCTTATCAAAATAGCTCATATTCCTTTATAAAGTTAATAAACTTATTTAGCCTATCAGGGACAAAAATACCCTTCTTCCATATAATGCCATGTATTGTGCTAATTTCAGGATCAATGGGAATCTTTACAAACCTATCTTCATCGGCTTCTAGCACATCGAAAAAGAAAGCGCCAGACTTACCATCTTCTATGCAATTTAAAATAGTTGAAGTTTGGCTACAATACATCACGATATTAGGCTTAATATTGGCCGATCTAAATAATGAAGTAATTGTTTGGTTTTGAACAGAATCGGTATTAAATAGTACAATTCGCTCATCCCTTAACATATCAACAGTAATCTTCTCACTTTTGGCGTAGCGATGTTTTTTAGAAACACAATAAACATATCTATTCTTTAATAAAACGTGATAGTTATACTTATCTAAATTATAAAAATCAAGATTGGCAATCGCTAAGTCAATCTGCTCATTGTCCACTAAATTTCTCGCCCTAATAGAACCATATTCTAAAAGTTGAATAGGAATATTATATTTCTTCTCAA
>CAVFKJ010000088.1:0-6107 GCA_963623125.1 Clostridium sp. CAG:217 | reverse complement strand
GTTTAAATAATTGTTATAAACATTAATTCCGGCAATGCCGCACATTGCCAAAGTCATCGTTAAAGAAGGTCCAATTTGAAAAATTAGTTTCTTTTGTTTAAGCTGTTTAATTTCCTTAAACGGTAATATTTCTTTAATTTCCAATTCTTTAAGTTCACTAATATAACGGTTTTTAATTGGAACCCTATTGTTTTGATAACGAACAATCTTCTCATCAACCTTTTTCTTATTAAGTCTAATATCTACATTAAAATTATTGATATAAAGATAATCATCATGATAAATAAAACAAAAGTTATAAAAATTAACCACATCACCATCTTTTAATATCTCACCATTATATTTATTTTTATTAACTAGCAAGAAATCACCATTAGTCTTTAATACTTTATCCTTATAAGCTAAATAATATTCTTTTAAATAGACATCATGGCAAATAATATTGCCCTTATTACTGCAAGATAAAACAAAGGGCATATTCTCATATAAACAATAATCATTTAAGCCCTTATTGTTACTATATACAAAGATTTCAATATCATTAAATACATCCTGATTCTTAACAATATATTTCTTAATCTCAAGTTTTCTAACTTTATCCTTTTCCTTAAAATAGAAACCCTTTCTTAAAGAAATAAAATAATCATCCTTATCCTTATAAAATTCAATACCTTTATACAAATAACTTTCAATATTGTTTAAGTCTACACTAGTAAAAGTATTATTATCTTTAATTGTTATAAACATTAGCCTGTACTCACCAATATATTAAGGGAAGTAGAATACTTGCCATCACTTGTACTAATCACAATCTCACAAGCTCCTAGCTCAATCGCGTTTACTACTCCATTGCCAACTGAAGCAATCGAAGTATCCTTACTTGTATAAAGCAAATCACTGCTACTATAACCACTTGGTAAAGCCTTTATTTCAATTGTATAGCTATCATTTTTAACCACAACCTTCGAATACTTCTCCAGTAAAATCTTATCCGAACTAATAATGGTATTTTCTTTAGATTTCTTTAAACGATCTTTTCTAGTGCACTTATCAACTAAAACAAAGTTTTCAATATGTGTTTTATTTCCAAATAATTGGTTCTTCTCATTTAGTATTTCTTTCTTATACCAAAAACCAAGTTTATATAAAAGCGTCTTAGAAGTATTTATTCTAAATTCTAATAACCAGTTTAAAGAAATATCCCCACATACTTTAACATCTTCATTTTCATAGCTTAATTCATCAACCGTGCTATATACTAAATCGCTTTCTTGTATACTATGATTATCATCACTATCATAAACATGTAAAGTAGTTGAAACCTTACCTTTAATACCCGCATCAAGCTCTACATCCATTAAATACTTTCCTAAGGCTTGAATATTAAAATTAAGACCTAATACCGCCTTACTAGTACTACCAATCTTAAAATCGACATCTCGATCATCATCATTAATTAAACGAAAATTACCATCTTTTATTTCAAAGCCACTCACTTTATCATTTGAAAAAACAATTTCAACTTTACCTGATGTATAAATCTTCGCTAAGACATCAACATTAAAATAAAGACTCGGGATACCAGCAATAGGTGTTTTAATCTCACATATCTTAATACTAGCCTCTACTTCATCATCATACTTACTAGTAATTGATTTAATACTACTTAAAAACGATGATGCATCCTTATCCTTTAAATCCAAATAATAGTTTTTATATCGACCAATTGAAACACCAACTTCTTCAACCGTTTTATAACTTACTTTAAAATAGGCATCATCCAACTTTCCACTTTTATAATTCCATTTATAGCTTGACTTAATACCACTTATCGCAATATCAAAGAACATATTTACACCATTGGTATTCTTTGAAATACGGGCATTAATATTTGATTTTGAAAAACTATAGGAAACATTATAGCCCTTAGCCTTAAAAGACTTTCTTTTACTAGAGGCCAATAAATTACGGCTATTATTTGTATAGACACTCTCCTCTATTTCCCCACCTGGTATATCAATAGCTTCATCCATATTAAGTTCAAAACTATCTTGAATATATAAATCTTCAATTATTTCATCAAAAGAAACATCAACCAAAGTATACTCATTCTTGCCATCTTTACTTACAACTTTCTTATAAACATTATCATTTTCTAAATAAAGATAATCGCCACTTTTATATTCACTAGTTGTATTAAGCGTATTATTACTATAAATATAATTATTAAGATAATTTATATTATCTTTTTCCTTTATCTCATATTTACTAACAAACTCTTTATTGTTGATGGATTTAACTGCTCTATCAACCACATTAAGAGCCTCATCTTCACTAATCAAACTATCATCATTTACTTTTCTTTTAAATAATTTATTATTTTCAAAAAAATAATCATCTTCAACAAGCTTACATATGCTTTCTCTTAAAAAAGCATAATCTAAATATTCATCAAAATCATCATCACTTACTACACCGTAATTAATTAGACTATTTAAACTATCAACTCCATCCACGTCAATTCCAGATCTAGATGCCAATACATTTAAATAGTCACTTGTTAAATAAGGGCTAATTGCCTTGCATGATGTGCACGTAAGACATATGCAACATAATACAAGGCAATTAATTAGTCTTTTAATCAAAGTTATTAGCGTTATTGCTTAAAGTTGACTCAAGAGAATCATATGAAGAAACGGTGTAGTCTAAAAATTTAGCATATTCTTCAATAGTTTCACTCTCATCAATAAACCTTGATGAAAATTTTTGAAAACGCTGCACAATAGCCTCGCCAGCTGTTCCCTTCCAAATTGAACTTAAATCATTCATCATCTTTGATACACTATTTAAAGTATCATCAAGACTTGCGTTGATGGAACGCAATGTAGATGCCGCACTTGAGACATCTGGTAAAGTAATTCTAATATCTTCCATAAATTATCCTTTCAAACGATTTGCCGCACTAGTAAGTTCATCTTGCGTCTCCCTATAGGCCCTAGCAGATGCCCTTAGAAAGTCAGCATATTGTCTTATAATAATCGACAATTGTCTAAAATCCTCTTCATAAGACTTAATGCGACTATTAAAAGCCGTATT
The DNA here is from genome assembly GCA_963623125.1 of Clostridium sp. CAG:217. Taxonomy (GTDB): domain Bacteria; phylum Bacillota_I; class Bacilli_A; order Erysipelotrichales; family Erysipelotrichaceae; genus Colivicinus. The sequence goes on along the minus strand of CAVFKJ010000088.1, from coordinate 3,011 downwards.
GTCCTTACCACCCCAACTACCAGATAACTTATCAACTTCTGCATATAAAGATTGATAAAGCCTTTGATAGTCACCATCAGCACTTTCGACCCTACTAGCTGTGCTCTCTAAACTACTAGGATCTACACTTATTAAGTTATTCATCTTTTTTACCTCCTATACCTTTATTACGAAAAAAGATGAAAATTCCTACACTAAAATAAAAAAAGATGAACTTTTTTAGAAATTCACCTTATCCTAAGTTCCAAGAAGGAATAATTTCAATTAGTTTTATATATTCTTTAAAAGTACCAAAGCCGGTAATTGGTGGTAAATAGATGATAAATGCCAGCAGTGATAATATCGCAAAAGTAATTACTACATACTTGTTTTTTTGATATATCTTCTTACATACATAAACAATGCTCATCAGCATAAACATACTAGTTGGATAAAAGTGATAGGCAAAGACACACCTTTTCACAAAAGATACCCAAGGTAATAAAGCACTTAAATAGCCAATCACAATAATATAAGCTACCTTATTTCTATTTCTAATTAAATCAAATACTGTATACAAGATAGAAAATAGTCCAAACCAAGTAATTATTGGATTGCTAAAACAAGCAATTGTATGATAAACATGATTGACATCACTTCCCACATAATACCAAATTGGTCTTAAATCTAATAGCCATTGCCACCACTGGCTTTGATAAGGATGGGTAGCCTTTAGATTTACATGATAGTTATACATATAAACTATCTGATCAATGACACCTTTTATACTATAACCATCTCTATTTACATGACATGGTATATAAGCTAGTAAATAAATAATAATTGGAATAGCTATAAAAAATAGAAGACACCATAACAAAGTGAAAATAACTTCTTTAATATCTTTATGATTAATAATTAAATGCGTAAACAGCAATATAGCCAAGCCTACCGCGCTATAACAAGCGGTCCACTTAGTAACTACACCAAGGCCCATAGAAATACCACATAATAACAAATTAATAATTTTCTTTTTATAAATCTCACTATTTAGATAACGAATCATGAAATAATACATCAATAAGATAAAGAAAACACTAAAAGGTTCCAAAGTGGCAATCCTTGATGTAGTAAGATGCATAAATTCTATATCCAATAAAAACGTCCCAAACAAAGACCACTTCTTATCCTTAAATAATTCTTTTAAAATTAGATAAAAAAGCGGAACCATCATGATACCAAATATAGCACCCGGTAAACGCCAGCCAAGAGGATTATTGCCAAATATTTTAATACCCAAGGCAATAAAAGTGGTACCAAGCAAAGGATGCACACTAGCATACATATATTGACCATTTGCAATCTCATTGGCGTTTCTTACATGATATATTTCATCAAAGTAACTTTGATCTAAATAAGTTGGATTGATAACTACTTTATCCTGTTCATCTATTAATAAACTACTAGGATACTTTACATCACCCATATCCTTATAAACACTTATCGAAATTAGTCTATTCTCACCCTTTTTCTTAAAGGCAATCTCACTTAAAGAAGCATTCTTATTAGTACAAACAAGTCTTACATATTGGTATGAAAAATCTCCATTAATATCGTTATAAGCATAAATACTGCCCTTTTCAAAAGTAGTAATCTCATACCATTCATATAAATCATCACTACCATAAAGCGAAATACCCTTAATACCATTTTGATAAGTATCTAAATTACTATTATTATCGCCCTCATTATAAAAAAGGCTAACCTTATCAAAATCACATTCCTCAAGCTTAAAAATAATCTCATCATAGTTACTATAAGGTTGCCAAGTTGTAGTTGGAATACTTGTATTACCTAAAGCATATAAGGAAACGATACTATAGGCTAAAGTAAGAAATAAAACACAGATAATTTCTTTTATTCTCTCTTTTTTAGCTATCTTATATAAAACAAAACAAATAATAAAAGCTAAAGCTACCAGTAATAAAATACTTAGTAATGCTTCATCCTTAAATAAAGTTAAACTTAATTTATTCATACTTTTAAATTATATAAGAAAACAATTATCTTGTATTATCTTTAATAAAGCAAATAAAAACCACAAGCCTATAACTTGTGGTAAACATTATTCATCATTTGGTTTTGGATGATTAGGATTATACCATGGTGAATAAGTATTGAATCTAATAAACAGATATACACCAATAAGGATAATCAATATTGATACAAAGATTTGGCTAATTGAATCTACTTGTTTAACATCATAAGCAAATATCTTAATCAAGCCACAAGGAACAGCCAACAACAATAAGTATGTTAACTTATTAGTAACGATAATCCAACTCTTCTTTTTCATATCTTCTCCTCCTTAATTATTGGACATCTACTTCACCTTTATAATATCAAAAAATAAAGTAAAGTAAATGATAGAGGAATTTAGGCTAATAAGACACTATCATTAACAATCTCACTGCCAGTAACCTTTTCAAACTGTTTAAGTAAATCAGCTACCGTTAATTTCTTCTTCTCTTCACCAGATATATCTAAAACAATCTTCCCTTTATCCATCATGATAAGACGATTGCCATATCTAAGTGCATCCTTCATATTATGCGTAACCATAAAAGCGGTTAAATTATGCTTGGCAATAATTTCTTCAGTCTTGCTTAAAACAACCGAAGCCGTCTTAGGATCTAAGGCCGCTGTATGTTCATCTAATAAAAGAAGTTTTGGTTTTACTAGTGTAGCCATAAGTAAAGTTAAAGCCTGTCTTTGGCCACCAGACAATAAACCAGCTTTTGCGTTAGGCCTTTCTTCTAGGCCCAAATTTAAAGTCCTTAAATCATTGATATATTCTTCTCTTTCACTTTTCCTCATGCCAAGCTTTAAAGTTCTTTTTTGGCCCCTTCTTTTAGCGATTGACATATTCTCAACAATTGATAAATCAGGACAAGTGCCAACACGAGGATCTTGGAATACTCTACCAACATATTTAGCTCTTTTATATTCAGGAAGTTTGGTGATGTCCAAGT
>CAVFKJ010000087.1:0-18251 GCA_963623125.1 Clostridium sp. CAG:217 | reverse complement strand
ATTCTTCTTCCGAAATTGGCCAAATGAAGTCTTTTTTTATTACCAATAAGGCATCACGATCATTTTTAAATAGCTCAATTAAATAATTGGCCATATCAATAACTGATTCGATAAAGTTGTTAGTATGTTTAATACTGTCATGAGCGTCTTTTAAAATATCAAAAGAAATTCTTCTTACCAGATTTCTTAAGACATCTTCTTTATCTTGGAAGTATAAATAGAAGGTTCCTTTTGCGATTCCTGCTTTTTCACAAATCATCGAAATAGAGGTATCGGATACACTACTTGTTTTAAATAACTCATAGGCTGCATCTAGTATTTTTCTTCTTTTTTCTTCCTTTTTTTGAGTAATTAATCCTGCCATATACCTATTATTTTAGGAATTAATTTGACTTTGTAAAGTACCTTTGCTAAAAAAGTGACTAAAAGTCATTTTTCTATTGACATTGACTTAAGTAGATATATAATATCGTATGTAAATGACCAATGGTCATTATTTATTGTGGAGGTATTATGAAAAGATTTGCGCATTTTATTGTTAAATTTTATAAACAAATCTTAATAGTTTCCATATTGTTGTTGATACCATCAGCTATTGGAGCAGTATCAACTAGAATCAACTATGATATCTTGACTTACTTACCTAGTGAGCTTGATTCAATGGTTGGTGAACAATACTTGGAAAAAGATTTCAATCTTGCTTCCAGTGCGATGATTACCGTAGAAAATATGCCTACTAGTAATTTACTGGATTTAAAAGAGAGAATTAGTAATGTAGAAGGGGTTAGTGAAGTATTCTGGTTATCTGATGTCTTAGATGTCACTATTTCAAAAGAAATTTTGCCAGATGATATTTACAATTTCATGTTTAATTCCGATAAAGATGCGACGATGATGGTTGTAAGATTCAATGATACAGCGGCATCACAATCGACTATGAACGCTATCGCTAAGATTAAGAAGGTTTGTGCTAATGAAGCTTATATTGGTGGTATGTCAATTATCTTACAAGATACAAAAGCTCTAGTTGACCAAGAACTTCCAGTATATATCATTATTGCAGTGCTTGCTTGTATCGTAGTATTGTGGCTTGGCTTAAAATCAAATATCTTACCATTCTTATTTATGATTGGCTTGGTATTCCCAATACTATATAACTTTGGATCAAACATTATCTTTGGCCAAATATCTTATATCACTGAAGCACTAGCTACTGTACTTCAACTTGGTGTAACAATGGACTATTCAATCTTCCTTGTTAATAGATGGAGAGAAGAAAGAAAGCTAGTTGATAATGATTTTGATGCGATGGAAAATGCCATTGTTAATACTGGCGTATCAATCAGTGCATCTAGTTTAACTACTGTCGCTGGTTTCTTAGCTCTATGCTTTATGAGGCTTACACTTGGTAAAGATATTGGACTTGTTATGGCAAAGGGTGTTGTACTTGGCGTGCTTAGTACAATTACTATCCTTCCTGCATTAATCCTTACTTTCAAGGATAAGATTTGGAAGTGGGAACATAAGCCACTTATTCCAAAGCTAGAAAAAACTTCTTATTTTGTAACAAAACATTATAAGACAGTTACGGTTATCTTCTTTGTAATATTCGCACTATTTGCCCTAGCTTATCCAAAGGTTGAACAATACTATACTTTAACCGATTCACTTCCTGCGGATATGACAGGTAAGGTTGGTAATGAAAAGCTAAAGGAAGACTTCAATATGAATTCAAGTTACTTTGTCATTATCAAGGATAACTTAAAGGATGAAGATGTTAAGAAGATGGTAAAAGAAGTTGAAGATTTAGATAATATTACTTCAGTTCTTGCGATTGAAAAGTTTATTGGTGGTGCAATTCCATCTAGCATCTTACCAGATGTCTTAACCAATACTTTTGTGGCCAATGGTCACGAGATGATTCTTATCAATTCTAAGCTAAATGCTGGTACTGATGAGATTAATGAACAAATAGAACAATTAAATGCAATTGTTAAGAAATATGATTCAACAGCTGTTGTAACTGGTGAAGCTCCTATGACTAAGGACTTAATTGAAATCGCTAATGTTGACTTTAACAATGTAAACTGGATTTCTATCGCTTTTGTCTTTGTGATTATCTTAATCAGTTTTAAGTCTATTAGCTTGCCAATACTTCTTGTTGCCGCAATCGAATCAGCAATCATTATGAATATGGGAACTGCATACTTTACGGGTACAACACTTCCATTTATCGCAAGTATTGTCATTGGTACAATTCAACTTGGTGCGACTGTCGATTATGCCATCCTTATGACAACAAGATTTAAGGAAGAAATAGCTAATGGACATAATAAATTTGAGGCTGCTCAAATTGCTGTATATAACTGTTCACAATCAATTCTAACTTCAGGACTTACATTCTTTGGAGCTACAGTTGGTGTATCGTTTATTTCAAAAATGGAATTATTACAAAGTATCTGTTTACTAATCGCAAGAGGTGCTTTGTTCTCAATGGTAGTAATTATATTTGTGCTTCCATGTTTCTTGATTATATTTGAAGGTGTTATTAGCCATACAACAATTGGCTGGCCAAAGATTAAAAAGGAGAATGCTTAAGATGAAAAAAGTTAATAAAGTATTTATGACAGCTTTATCTTGTTTACTAGCTGCAACATATGTTTTGCCAGTAAGTGCTCAAGATGAAGTGGAAAAGAAAGAAAGTGTTTATACAGTATTAAATGCTGATGGTAGTGTTAAATCTATTACGGTATCAGATACATTACATAGTGATAGCGGATTTAATAACTATATGGATACATCTGATTTAAAGGATGTTGAAAACTTAAAGAGTGATGATGCAATAAATAGTACTAGTGGTGGTTATATTTGGAATACTAGTGATAAGGATATTTATTATCAAGGTACTTCTACTAAAGATTTACCTTTAACTGTTAAGATTACTTATACTCTTGATGGTAAAGAAATATCAAGTGATGATTTAGTTGGTGAAAGTGGACATTTAGTAATTAATGTAAGGGTTACTAATAGTTCTAAGCAAACTTATACCGCTAACAATAAAACATATAACTTAGTTACACCATTTGTAACAGGTCTTGTTGCCATGTTGGATGATGATAAGTTTAGCAATGTTTCAGCAAATTCTGGTACAGTAACAAGTGATTCTAGTCATAGCATTATCGCTTCAGTTATGGTGCCAGGACTAAAGAGTGGTTTAAAACAAGTATTGGATTCTGATTTAATGCATAAGATGGAAGATTATCTAATTGATGAAATCTCTATTGAGGCTGATGTAACTGATTATGAATCACCTACTCTTATGATGGCTGCAGCAACATCTACTGATGCCTTAAAGGAAGAATTTAATGATATTGATGAATTCTCTTCTATCTTTGATAAATTAGATGATTTAAAGGAAGCTACACAAGAATTAATTGATGGCACTTCATCTTTATATGATGGTGCTGTTAAATTAAATGATGGTGTATCTACTTTAAAGGATGGAGCTAGTTCTTTAGCTTCTGGTGCTACTACTTTATATGAAGGTGCAGATAAGGTAGCATCTGGCGCGATTGAATTAAAAGATGGCTTAAATAAGATTTCAGCTAATTCTGAAAATTTAAGAAATGGCATGAGTAAATTAGCCAATACTGTATTAGATAGTGCTAATGATACTTTAGAAGAAAATGGTTTCGCAAAACTTAGTTGGGATGATGTTACAAAATGTGCTACTACTGAAACTTGTGTATTAGATAGCTATGGAAACATTGAAGTAAGTGAAGACCAAAGAAAAGAAGCTTTCGCTACAATTAAGACTCAAACAAACCAAACTGATGATAGTATTGTTAATACTTTAATCTACATGGCTGCAAAAAATCCAGATACTTCTAAGACTTTTGCGGAGAAGATTGCGATTGCTGGCAATGAATTAACTGCTGCAAAAGATTTGTCTAATTCGGATGAATATAAAAATGCGGCAAGTTTTGTGGCTCAAGTAGCTCAAGGCACATATACTTTTAGCGAAGATAATACAGATCAATTCGCTAATGTATTAAAAACTATCAGAGCATTAACTGCTCAATATCCTAGTGAAGACGGCTTAAGTGAAACATATACAACAGTACTAGGAAAGATTATAGCTGCAGTAAATACAAGTGCTAATTCTGATATTGATGATGCGACTGCTGCCCAAATCTTAGCCTATGCATGTAATAATTCTATTGATACCAATCCATTAAGTGATACTAATATTGGCAATGCAATTAATGAAATGCTTGTTAAACATAACGAATATAAATGTGAAGAACCTAAAAATGATCAAAAGGTAAGCGCTGTAATCAAAGCTGCTTATCAAAGCACTGTTTCTAGTAAATCTTTAAGTGAAATTTATAGTTCAACTGTTACTAAAATTTATAATACTTTAGTAAATGATAATAGCACAGAAGAAGAAAAAGCTGCTGCTAAGCAAAGTGCTAACCTAGTATTTGCCTATGCTGTTACAAAACATAATGGTGAATATAATGGAAGTGCAACTTACTTTAGCGACTATAGTGGTGATTTAACTACTATGCAAACAGCGAACAAAACAATGGATACCGCCAATAATACTGATGAAGGTAAAGGTGTAATTGCTGCAGCTTTAAATGCTGTTGTTCAAAGTACTGTTAATAGTGAAATGAAAGATGCTAAAGAAAGTTTGGTAAGTCTATATACTCTTGTAGCTGGTGTTAATGAATATACAACTTATGTTGATAAAGCTGCTTCTGGTTCTAAGACATTAGCTGATGGTGCTAGCCAATTATTTGCTGGTACTAAGACATTAAGAGAAGGCATTGATACTTTAAATAGCGGCGTTGCTACTTTAAAGGATGGATCTAATACATTAGCTGATGGTGCTAAGACTTTGAAAGAAGGCATGGTTAAGTATAATGATGAGGCTATTTCTAAGTTAACTGAAAGTACTCGTATTACTTCTTTACAAGAGGCTAGCAATCTATTAACGGCTATGAGCGAGTCTGAAGATAACTATAATAACTATTCTGGTATCAGTGAGGGAACTGATGGTTCTATCAAGTTTGTCTTCAAGATTGAAGGTAGCAAGGCTACTAAGAAAGAAGATACAACTACTGAAACTACTACGGAAAAGGTAAGCTTCTGGCAAAGAATCCTAAATCTATTTAAACATTAATCATAGATTGAAATACCCAATGTTAAAATCTCAAGAGTAATCTTGAGATTTTATTTTAACTTCATTTTAACTTCAAAATAATTTCACATACTTTCTTTAAGATGATAAGTGTAAGGAGGAAAGGGACATGAAAAAAATCATATGTTTACTTTCAATATTATTTTTAAGTTTAAGTTTAGTTGCTTGTAAAAGTACAAGCGAAAATGAAAATGGCACTTATACCGGTAAGATAAGTGCTATTGATGAAAAGTCAATTACCTTAGCTTTAGGAAAGCTAAATAAAGAAGAGATGGATGATGTACAAACGCCACCTGATATGAATAATGAAAATGGGGAGGCACCTGAAAAACCAAGTGATGATAGTAATAGTTCAAATGATAATGGCGGCACCCCACCTGAAAAGCCTGATGGTGATGCAACAGGTTCTGGCATGAATGGTCAAGGTGGTCCTAGTATGAATGATGCAAATGGTGAAGTTCCTGAGAAACCTGATGGTGATGGTTCTAATGCGCCAAGCGATAATACAAGTAGTGATAAGACTGGTACACCACCTGAAAAACCAGATGGCGAAAACGATTCAAATAATATACCTAGTGATATGCCAAGTGATGGTATGGGTGAAAGATACACTTTTACTGAAAGTGGTGAGAGTGTAATATTAACTTTAAAGTTTAATGATGATTTAAGTGATGAAGTATCTAGTTTGAGTGTTGATGATATTGTTACTATTACAGTGGATGATGGAATAATTACCAGTATCGAAGTTACCGATATAAATGGTGGTCAACTTGGTGGCAATAATGGTTCAAGTGGTAGTGTTGATCAAGGTACTAGTGCTAATAGTGTTGATAGTGATGTTGATGGTAAATCTTATACTTCAACAGGAGATAGTGAGAATGCTTTAAGAGTTGATGGTTCTACTGTTACTTTAAACAATATTACGGTTAATAAGGAAAGTGGTTCAGTTGATAGCCCTGAAAATGGTGATTTCTATGGTATCAATGCAGCTTTGCTTGCGACAAATGGTGCTAATGTAACTATTAAGAATGCAATAATTTATAGTTCTGCTCAATGTGGCAATGGTGTGTTCTCTTATGGTTCTGGTACAGTGGTTAATATTTCTAATTCTACTATTACTACTACCGCTGATAATTCAGGTGGTATTCAAACCACTGGTGGTGGTACTACAAACGCTAGTAAATTAACGGTTAATACAAGTGGTAATTCAAGTGCCGCCATTAGATCTGATAGAGGCGGTGGTACGGTTAATGTAAGTGGTGGTACTTATACTTCTAATGGTTTAAATTCTCCAGCTGTTTATTCAACTGCTGATATTACAGTAAATGATGCTACTTTAACTGCTAATAATTCTGAAGCATTAGTAATTGAAGGTGAAAATACTATTGATTTAACAAACTGTGATGTTTATGGCAATATGTCTGATGATAAGGGTACAAGTAGCTCAGAAAACGTTCATAGTGTCATGATTTATCAATCAATGTCAGGTGATGCTGAAGTTGGTGAAGCTACTTTCAATATGACTAATGGTACTTTAACTAGCAATAATGGCGATGTAATCTATGTTACTAATACTGATGCCACAATTAGTTTAAGTAATGTAACAATTATTAATAATGAAACTGATGGTTACTTATTAAGAGTTGTAGGCAATAGTAGGTGGGGCAATGTTGGTAGCAATGGCGCTAATGTCTTATTTACTTGTGCTAATCAAACTTTAGTTGGTGATATCTTAGTTGATAATATTTCTACTTTAAATATGACATTGTCTAATAATAGTACTTATACCGGTTCTATTAATATTAGTGAAAATAGTAGTGCTAGTAGTAGTGTAGATAATAATGTCACTGTAACTATTGAGTCTGGTTCTACTTGGAACTTAACAGGTGATTGTACAATTTCTGTTTTAACCAATAATGGTACTATCAATTTCAATGGTTATACTATTACTTTAGCTGATGGCAGTGTATTAAGTGCTTAATTTTAAAAAGGTTTAGTGTGATGCTAAACCTTTTGTGTACTTACTTAACAAAAATGTTACCGTTTTCATATCCTTATAAAAGTTATAAAATAAAGACATAGAAATTAGATTTAATAATAATCAAGGGGTGAATATGGCAAGTAAAACTGTTTCTAAAACTACTAAGAAGGCTGCTGAAGAAAAAGAGGTAAAGACGGTTAAAAAGGCTGCTTCTAAGGAAAAAGTAGCTAAAAAATCTACTACAAAAAAGACTATGGCTAAAAAAGAGACTGTTAAAAAAACAGTAGCTAAAAAGAAATCTGTTAAAAAAGAAGAACCTGTTTTAGAGGTTGTTGAGGATAATGTTGTTGAAGAAGTAAAGGATGAAGACACTAGAAGAAGATCGGTTGTCTTTATTGGTTCTGAATGTTATCCGTTTGTTAAGACTGGTGGTTTAGGCGATGTAATGTATGCTTTACCAAAACAATTAGTTAAACAAAACTGTGATGTTAAGGTAATGCTTCCTCGATATAAATGTATTCCACAAAAGTGGCAAGATAAGATGGTCTTTAGAGGATCTTTCTATATGGATCTTACAAGTGATGGCTGTTCTTATTATGTTGGCATCATGGAATATGTTAGCGATGATGGTGTCGTATATGACTTTATTGATAATGAAGATTTCTTCACTAGTGGCAATCCATATACTTCTATTATTGGTGATATTCCAAAGTATTGTTTCTTTGATAAGGCTTGTTTAGCTGCCTTAAATTATATGAATTGGGTACCTAATATTATCCATTGTCATGATTGGCAAACAGGTCTTGTTCCAGTATTCTTAAGAGAATCTTTCAAAAACAGTGCTGTTGGTAGTGCTAAGGTTGTTTATACAATTCATAATCTAAAGTTCCAAGGTATCTTTAATGTTGATACATTTAGATATTGGACTTCACTTCCTTATGAAGTTTTATACAACGATTCTTTAAGAGTAAATAGAGATGATGTAAATATGCTTAAGGCTGGTATCTCATATTGTGATGAACTTACAACAGTAAGTGAGACTTACGCTAATGAGATTCAAGGTGATTATGGTGAATTCTTAGATGGCCATATTAGATACTATTCTTATAAGGTGAGAGGTATTGTTAATGGTATTGATACTGATATTTGGAATCCTAAGACAGATACCTATATTGTCAATAACTATGATGTAAAGAATGTTATTAAGGCTAAAAAGGCTAATAAACTTGCTTTACAAGAAGAACTTGGTCTTGAAAAAGATGAAGGCAAGATTATGATTGGTTTAATTTCCCGTTTAACTGATCAAAAGGGTCTTGATTTAGTAAATGCGATAGTTGGTGATTTGATGGATGGCAATACTCAAATCGTGGTACTTGGTAGTGGTGATCCATATTATGAGGGTTCATTTAGATATTATGAACAAATTTATAAGGGTAGCTTCTGTGCCAACATTATGTATGATGAAGGTAGAGCTCATAAGATTTATTCAGCTGCGGATGCCTTACTTGTTCCTTCAGCATTTGAACCATGTGGTTTAACCCAATTAATTGGTATGCGATATGGTAGTGTTCCAATTGTTAGAGAAACAGGCGGTCTAAAGGATACGGTTGAGCCATATAACCAATATGAACAAAGTGGTAATGGTTTCACTTTTGATAGATATGATGCAGGTCTTCTACTTGATGCGGTAAATAGATGTAAGACATTATATTTTACCCAAAGAGATGATTTTGATGCTATGGTTAAACGTGATATGGAAAAGGATGTTTCTTGGGAAAAGTCAGCCGCTTTATATAAGAAACTATATCTAGAACTTACAAATTGGTAATAGTTAATCAGTTATGCGTTTGCATAACTGATTTTATGAGATATGTTAAATAAAGTATTTACAATAAATGATGTTCGACCAATTAAAGAGGGTATGACGATATCACGTCCCACTTTATTAAGTAAAGATATTCCGATAACTTGGTTTTCTTTGGCTAAGGATACTTCAATATCAGCTGAAACCTATAGTTTTCCAATTATCTATTTAGGAAACTATAAGAAGGGTACTTTTACTTTAAATGGTAAGAATGTCGAAATTAAGGAAAATGAATTATTATTAGTAGACAAAGATACTTTATGTGGTTGTTTTACTAATGAAGGTATGATTTATACCGAAATAATATTAAAGGAGGATTTTGTTTTGAATAGTATTATTAAAGCTGGAAATTGTCTTAACTTAAAGGATTTAATTGCATATGAAGAAGGTAGTATCGCTAATTTAGATGTAGTACATAACGATAATATGAAATTTGTTTTAATGGCCTTTGATGAAGGAACTGGTCTTACTCCTCATAAGGCACCAGGTAATGCTTTACTTACTTGTCTTGAAGGGGCAGCTATCATTGGTTATGAGGGTAAGGAATATAAAATAAAAGAGGGTGAAAGTTTTAGATTTGATAAAAATGGTGAACATTCTGTTACTCCACTTACTAAATTTAAGATGAGCTTACTTCTAGTAATTGAATAAATAACAAGGACAGCGTCGCTGTCCTTTAAATTTCAAATTCTAATATTTCTTCTTTATCTTTATCATTTACTTCTCTAATTGCTTTGCATGGCGAACCTACAGCTACAACATTATCAGGGATATCTTTAGTAACAACACTTCCGGCACCAATAATACTGCCATTTCCAATTTTAACGCCACCATTAATAATACAATTTGCACCAATCCAAACATCATCGCCAATTGTAATAGGGCTAGATGTTAAAATACCTTCACTTCTTTGTATCTTGTCTTTACTATGCCCAGCACATGCTATTACAACACCTGGGGCAATAAAAACATTCTTTCCTATATAAATTGGTGAAGTATCTAAGATTGTACAATTATGATTTATTACCGTTAAACCAGAGGTATGAATATTAAAGCCATAATCACAATAAATACTTGGTTCTATAAAAACTAGGGGATTATAGGTACCAAGTAGTTCTTTTAGTATATCTTGTTTACTTTTATCATCACTTGGACTTGTATTGTTGTATTTAAAACATAAATCTTTAGCTTTTTGTTTTAAAGTGCTTGGAATTTTACGATCATTTATCGCAAATCTATCATCACTTTGTAAGATATCTAATATTTTCATGTCTCTATTTTACAAAAATAGAGTTTTTTCTTCTAATAAAAAAGCGTTTAATAAGATAAACGCCATAGAAGAACACTATAAGGGGCAGGTTCTTCTTAATTATGATAATTTGTATACGAAGATTAGATAGTTGATAAGTAGTTAACTTTATTTAAAATTGAATAATTTAGATAAAGTATGCAAATGTAAATGCTTACATTAATTTAAATAAAAATTTGAATGATTTTTTTGTTTTGGTCCTTTAAAAAATTAATAAAAAGCATACAATTGATAATGTCGCTTAAGGGGGATTTTATAAATGAATATTATGTTATCGCTATCAATTGCGATACTTGCGGGACTCTTGATGACAAGAGTTTTAAAGCGTTTTAAGCTTCCTGCAGTAACCGCCTATTTGATTGCTGGAATACTAGTTGGACCATATGTCTTAGGACAATTAAATGTTGAGGGCGTTGGTTTCCTTAATATGGAAGAAGTTGAAAAACTATCTATTGTATCGGATGTAGCACTTGGCTTTATTGCCTTTTCGATTGGTAATGAATTTAGAATGAAAGAACTAAAGACAATTGGTAAACAAGCAGTTGTTATTGGCGTTGTGCAAGCTTTAGTTGCTGCACTATTAATTGATATTGCCTTAATTAGCATTGCTAAGTTACATCCTGAAACTTTAAGCGTTGCCCAAGCTATTACTTTAGGTGCTATTGGTACTGCTACAGCACCAGCTGCTACTTTGATGGTTGTAAAACAATATAAGGCTAAGGGTAAACTAGTTGATGTCTTACTTCCTATTGTTGCTTTAGATGATGCGGTAGGCTTGGTTGTTTTTGCGATATCTTTTGGTATAGCGAAAGCTTTAGTATTAGATAGCTTTGATATTGTATCTATTATTGTTAATCCACTTTTAGAAATCGTTTTATCACTTCTACTTGGTGCGCTTCTTGGAGCTGTTTTAAATCAATTAGAAAAACTATTTAATTCTAATCATAATCGTTTAAATATTACCGTTGCCCTAGTCTTTTTATCAGTAGCCTTATCACAACTTGAAATTAAGATTGGTGGTAATGAAATAGGCTTCTCATCACTTCTTGTATGTATGATGGCCGGAACAGTTTTCTGTAATCTATGTCCACTTAGCGAAGATATTATGGAAAAGATTGATAGGTGGACAAACCCATTATTTGCCTTATTCTTTGTAATATCTGGCGCTGAACTTGAACTTGGTGTTTTAAAATCAATTAGCGCTGTTCTTGTTGGTTTAGTATATATTGTTACTAGATCTTTAGGCAAATACTTTGGCGCTTACTTTAGCGCAAAGGCTACCGGATGTGATAAAGATGTTTATACTAATTTAGGTATTTGTCTTTTACCACAAGCTGGCGTAGCCCTTGGAATGTGTGTTCAAGCAAGCGAACTAGGAGAACAAGGTGATCTAATTAGAAATATCACTTTACTTGCCATTCTAATTTATGAGCTTGTTGGACCACTTCTTACTAAGCGTGCTTTACAAAGAGCTGGCAATATCACTGAAATGCCTGAGGAAGTTAAGAATAGAAGAAAGAATAAACTTTCTTTATTGAACTTTGTTCCATTCTTATTTAGGTCAGAGAAGGAGAACTAATCTCCTTTTTTGTTAGTTAAATTTTTATCAAAATTTACCTTTTTAGTAATCTATTTTAAAATTAAAGCAATTAATAAAAGAGGTAATAATATGACTAATTTCAAGAAGATTGTTGTAGCTGGCGGTGGTGTACTTGGTAGCCAAATAGCTTATCAATGCGCTTATTGTGGTTTTGATGTAACAATATGGCTTAGAAGTGAAGGAAGCATTGGAAGATGTAAGCCAAAACTTGATAAGCTAAAGGATACTTATCTTGATGCCCTAAAACTTATGAATGATAAAAATAAGGCGGAAGAAAATTGGTGTCCTGGTTTAGCTGATTTTGATCATTTTGATTATGAAGATTGCGTTAAAAAAGTAAATAGTATCGATGTTAAATTAGAACTTGATATGAAAAAGGCGTTTGAAGGTGCTGATTTAATTATTGAGTCAATGGCTGAAAATAAAGAAGAGAAGATTAAATTTTATGAAACAATGGCTCCTTTATTAGATGATAAGACAGTTGTAGTAACTAATTCTTCAACTCTTCTTCCTAGTATGTTTGCTAAGTATACGGGAAGAGAAGACAAATATTTATCAATGCATTTTGCCAACTCAATTTGGAAAAACAATGTAGCGGAAATAATGGTACAAGCTAAGACTGATAAGAAGTATTTTGATTTAATTGTTGAATTTGCCAATGAGATTAGAATGTTAGCTTTACCAGTGTTAAAAGAAAAGAGCGGTTATCTATTAAATAGTATGTTGGTTCCTTTCTTATTATCAGGACTTGATTTATATGCCAATGGTATTTCTGATCCTAAGAGTATTGATTTAGCTTGGACAAAGGGAACTGGTGCACCAAAGGGACCATTTGCCATTTTTGATACTGTTGGCTTAACGACTGCTTTAAATATTGTGAATCAATATCAAAAGGTTCCAGGATTATTAAAACCTTTATTAAGTAAGATGATGCTTCCTTATAATTTCAAGGGTATGAAGGAAATTTTAGAGAAGTATATAAATGAAGGTAAGCTTGGTAAGAGTGCTGGAGAAGGCTTTTATAAGTACAAATAATTAAAATATTTCCTCTCAATAATGTATAATGGAAAAGTTATTGAGAGGATTTTTATGGGAAGAAAAGATGCAACAAGAGTAAAATTCAGTGAACCTTATCATTCTATTGCCACATACATTATGCCAAGACGTGCTGAAGCAGAAGTATGTATGTGGGAGGATTTTGATGTAACTGATTTGCTAGATTATATAAAAGATTACAATAGTAAAAATGGCACAAACATTAAGTTTTTCCATTGTTTCTGTTATGCACTTGGTAGAACAATATATCATAGACCACAAATGAATTATTTCATTAAGGGCAAAAGATATTGGAAGCGTAATGATATTTCTTTAGCTTTTGTAGCTAAACAACAATTCAAAGATGATGCCGAAGAAAAACTAATGTTTATGAATGTCAAGCCTGATATGGATATTAAGAAAGTATCTAGCCATATTCTTGGTGATGTTAAAAAGGCTAGGGAAACTAATAGTAATGACTTAGACAAACTTATGAATACAGTTGGTAAACTTCCTAGATGCCTATTAAACTTACTAATTTGGACGACACAAGTTATGGATTTCTTTGGTTGTATGCCTTCTAGTTTAAGTAAGGGTGATCCGAACTATGCGACTGCTTTGATTTCTAATCTTGGTTCAATTGGAGCTAGTGCACCATATCATCATTTAAGTAATTATGGCACTTGTTCAATAATGATTTGTATCGGTACTATCAAAGAAGTTGATGGCCGTAAGAAAGTTAATGTTTCTTTTACGGTTGATGAAAGAATTGCGGATGGCTTCTATTTTGTTAAGTCATTAAAGTATGTTCATTATGTATTAGAACATCCAGAAACAATGTTTGAAGAAGTTAGTAAGGAATTTCCAGAAGGAATCATTAAGTAATGTTAATCTTTATCTTGCCAATTAGCACTTTAGTTTGTTTAATCTATGGAATGGTTAAACTATTAAAATTAAAGACTAATATTTCGCCATTTATTATGATGATTTTTTCAGGTCTTGTATTTTCACTTGTAGAAACATATGTAGTCTATAAATTTCATGGCTTAGATAACACCTATGTATTGAGTAAAATATTGATTTTAATTTTACTTATGCTTCTAAATGGTTCAAATACCATCATTAAAACACTACTTATTGAAAAAGGAGTTAAGAATAATAATTTAGAACTAGTTATTAAAAATAATTTCTTGGTTGATTTATTACTTGTTGCTTCAATTGTTCTTACAATAATTACGCTTAGATAGTCTAAAAGGGCTATCTTTTTTAAACAAACCTAGTTTGTTTTTTCGCTAGGTTTGTTTAGTAGATATTTAATATTTCTTGTTCCGCCATTTTTAATTATCATATTTTTTTCTAGTAATGAATTTAATAATCTAATGGTTTTTGATTTATTGAAATTAGTATATTTCTCAATATCATTTCTTGATAAAAGTTGATTTGTTTTAAGAAACTTCAATATTGTTTTCTCATCTTCTGTTAATTCAACATCGCAATTTATGATAGGCAAAGTTACACTAATTGAATTTTCATATACTTTATATGTTGGTTTAGTGTTTGAGGTACTATAAGCTTCATTTATTCTTTTAATACCAGTACCTAGAGCTTCGATATAGTGCAATCTGAAAAATATTGTAGCGATTATTGGATTTCTTAAAGCTGATAATTGACCATTTAAGTATTCTTCTTCGCTTATATCATCAGGTAAAGAACCAGGTGATGATATTTCGATTTTTTCATCGTACATGGAAATTCTTATTTTAATGTTGCTATCCCACAAACGATGGATTAAAGCATTAGCTAGCGCTTCTCTAAAGGCTACCTCAGGAATAAGCTCTTTCTTGTTTCTTAGGCTTCCTTCTATTTTTTCATAGGTATAGTATTGTTTAAATACGGCTAAGGATTTGTGATAAAGGCTAAGTATTGAAATGTTGTCGATTGTAACTCTATCTTTTATCACATCAATTGTTTCACCAAATCTAATGATGTCTACACCAGGAAATTTATTTTCATCAGCCATAAGTGCGCCAGCATTATTATATTTCCCATCGGTTATTAAACCTAAAGTTCTTAAGATATCCTTATCTATCTTTTTGATATTAAGGGTATTACTAAGTTCCTTTTCTAACTCGTTAAAAGTCAAATTTTGTGTTGCTGATTCTATTTCTTCATATGATAGATTCATACCTTCTAAAATTAACCTATTAAGTTCTAAACGATCCACTTCAATTGTTGAAGAATCATTTCTTTTATAAGCTTTGTTTTTATACAAATATGGTTTATAAGTTCCTTTAAATATTTGTAAAACAATTGTATTGTCATCATTTATATCAAGCGTATATGGTGGAATTGGCTTAATATTATCGTTGATTCTATTTTCGATATCTAAACAAGCTTGATTAGGATTGATTATACCTTTAACTGTTCCATCATCTGCTACTCCAAAAATAATTTTTCCATCATTATAGTTAGCAAAAGCACTAATAGTCTTTAGATATGTACTTGACTCAATATTTTCTTTGTATTCTAGATATTTGTTTTCTCTATTTTTCATAAACAAATTATATTACGTTGCATTTTGATTTGCAACGAATATACTTTCGTTGCATAAAAAAGTGGAATGAAACATGTTTCGTTGCATATTTGATTGAATCAAATATTAAAGAAATAATCAGCTAATTGATTAGAAATTATTTAAATTTGATAAAAGGGCCTATTTATGGGGATGCATGCTAAAGGTGTGCTAAATGTTTAGCAGTCTTGTTGACTGAGTGCTATTAATAGCTATAATAAGTAGTGTTAGGAGGAAAACAAATATGATTAAACCATTGTATAACAATGTATTACTTAAAAAAGTTGAAGCTGCTAAGCAAACAAAGAGCGGCATCATTATTTCTCAAAAAGAAGAGAGTGAAGAATATGCTGAGGTTGTTGCGATAAGCGGTGTTAAGGAAGTTAAAGTTAACGACCACGTTTATGAAATGCCACTTAAGGTTGGCGATAAAGTTATGTACAAGAAATATTCTGGTACTGATGTAAAAGATGGTGATGAAAATTACATCTTAATTAAGGCTGAAGATATTTTGGCTGTTGTTGAATAGGAGGAATTAATATGGCAAAAGAAGTTAAATATTCAAAGGATGCTAGAGATAGCGTATTAAAGGGTGTTGATATTCTAGCTGATGCGGTTAAGGTTACACTTGGTCCAAAGGGTAGAAATGTTGTATTAGATAAAGGCTATGGTTCACCAGTAATTGTTAATGATGGTGTTTCAATCGCTAAGGAAATTGAACTTGAAGATACTTTCGCTAATATGGGCGCTAAGTTAATCTATGAAGTCGCAAATAACACAAATGATACTGCAGGTGATGGTACTACTACTGCTACTGTTCTTGCTCAATCAATTGTTCATAAGGGCTTAGAAGCTGTTGAAAAGGGTGCTAATCCAGTATTCCTTAAAGATGGTATTGATTTAGCTAGCAAGAAAGTTGCTGAAGTATTATTGTCTAAGGCTAAGAAGATTGATTCTGCTAGCGATATCGCAAGTGTTGCTTCTATCTCTTCTGGTTCAAAGGAAATTGGTCAAATCATTTCTGATGCTATGGAAAAAGTTGGCAAGAATGGTGTTATCAATGTCGATGAATCTAAGGGCTTTGATACTTCTCTAGAAGTAACTGAAGGTTTGAAATATGATAAGGGTTATATTTCTCCTTATATGGTATCTGATAGAGAAAAGATGTCTGTTGAAATGGAAAATCCACTAGTACTAGTTACTGATCAAAAGATTTCTACTATTCAAGATGTTTTAGGAATTCTAGAACAAATCGTTCAACAAAATAAGGCATTATTAATTATTGCTGATGATATTGAAAATGAAGTTATTTCAACACTTGTTGTTAATAAGTTAAGAGGTACTTTCAATGTAGTTGCTACTAAGGCTCCAGGCTTTGGTGATAACCAAAAAGATCAATTAGCTGATATCGCTACTTTAACTGGTGCTACTGTAATTTCTAAGGATTTAGGTATGCAATTAAAGGATATGACAATGGCTGATCTTGGTACTTGTAAGAAAGTTATTGTTGAAAAGGATTCTACTACTTTAATTGAAGGCGCTGGTTCTAAGGAAGCTTTCAAGGAAAGAATTAATGAACTTGAATCATTACTAGAAAAGACAACTAGTGATTATGATAAGAAGAGAATTCATGAAAGAATTGCTAAGTTATCAAATGGTGTAGCTGTTATCAAGGTTGGTGCTACAACTGAAGCTGAAATGAAAGATAAGAAGCTAAGAATTGAAGATGCTTTAAATGCTACAAGAGCTGCTGTTGAAGAAGGCATTATCATTGGTGGTGGTGCTTGTCTTGCTGATATCTCTAAGGAACTAAGAGGTGAAATTAGAAGCGATGTTACTGATGTTCAAAAGGGTATCAATATCGTTCTAGATTCTTTAACCGCTCCATTATTCCAAATTGCTGAAAACGCTGGCTATGATGGCAAGGAAGTTGTTGAACAACAATTAAGTGAAAAAGAAAATGTTGGCTTTGATGCTAAAAACGGTAAGTGGGTTGATATGTTTAAAGAAGGCATTGTTGATCCATGTAAGGTTACAAGAAGTGCTCTATTAAATGCCGCTAGTGTATCTGGATTATTGATTACTACAGAAGCTGCTGTTGGCACAATTAAGGAAAAAGAACCTGCTGCACCTGCTGGTGGCGGCATGGGAATGTATTAATGTAAAAATTTACATTTAAAAATGAAAAATTTTCACACAATTTACACAATTGCGTATTATTATAATAGCGTAGTAAAAATTTACTATGTAGTTAAAAGTTTTTCATTTATCCTATTATTATTAAAAAGCGAGTTAAAAGCTCGCTTTTTAATATCTTCTATTAGTGTTAAAATAAATAAGACTTGTCTCAGTAGCTCAGTTGGATAGAGCGTTCGCCTCCTAAGCGAAAGGTCGGAGGTTCAAATCCTCTTTGGGACGCCAGAAAATATGATGAAAGCCCTTGATTGAGGGCTTTTTGTCTACTTATTTTGTATTTTCCAATAACCACTTTTATTAGAACCAACCCTAACAATAACTTCTTTTTCTCGAAGTTCTTTAATAATTCGACTAATTTTTCTAGGGCTTAATTGAAGCGCTTCGGCCATCTTGTTTGCGGTTATTGATGGTTGCTTTTTAAGTAATGACAGAACTCTATTTATATCGCCATTTATATCGCCATTTATATCGCCATTTATATCGCCATT
>CAVFKJ010000086.1:0-3093 GCA_963623125.1 Clostridium sp. CAG:217 | reverse complement strand
ATGGTTCAATTGTTAGAAAACAACTTGAAAACTATATCTATCGTAAGGAACAAGCTCTAGGCTATCAACATGTTTATACACCATGTGTTGGTACTAAACAGTTATATGTAACTTCAGGACATTGGGATCACTACCAAAAGAACATGTTCCCACTTATGAAAGTAGATGATGAAGAATTTGTCTTACGTCCTATGAATTGTCCTCATCATATGTTGATTTACAAGAACAAATTACATTCATATAGAGACTTACCAGTTAGAATTGGTGAATTCGCAACTGACTTTAGATATGAAGCATCAGGTGCAGTTAAAGGTCTTGAAAGAGTTAGGTGCATGTGTCAAAATGATGCCCACTTATTTGTAAGACCAGATCAAATTGGTGAAGAATTCAAGAGAGTCGTTGCCTTAATTCTAGATGTATATAAAGACTTTGGAATTAAAGATTATAAGTTTAGATTATCTTTAAGAGATAAAGAAGATAAAGAGAAATACTTTGATGATGATCAAATGTGGGATAATGCTGAAAACAAACTAAGAGAAGTATTAAATGAACTTGGCGTTGATTATTTTGAGGCTAAGGGTGAAGCTGCTTTCTATGGCCCTAAACTTGACGTAGAAGTAAAACCAGCTGTAGGACCTGAAGTTACTTTATCAACTTGTCAATTAGATTTCTTGCTTCCTAGAAGATTTGAATTAAATTATGTTGATTCAAATGGTGAAAAACAAGTTCCTGTTGTAATCCACAGAGCAATCTTTGGTACATTTGATAGATTTACGGCCTTCATTATTGAAGAAACAAAGGGTGCTTTCCCATTATGGCTTGCACCTGAACAAATTGTTATTGTTCCAGTAAATAGTGAAATTCATGCTGATTACGCTTATAAAGTAAAAGAAGCATTAGTCAAAGAAGGCTTTAGAGTAGAAGTTGATGATCGTAATGAAAAATTAGGTTACCGTATTAGAGAAGCTCAACTTAAGAAGATTCCTGTTCAAATTGTTGTAGGTGATGGCGAAATGAATGATGGTTCAGTTAACATTAGAAGATATGGAGTACAAGGCAATACTTCATTAAAACTTGATGATGCAGTTAAATCTTTCAAGGATGAAGTTAGTAAGTTTACATGTTAAAAAAGCTTATATTAGTTCTATTAACGATACTTGTGCTAACTGGATGTAGACCTGCTAGTACAAGTGAAAGTAATGATGAATCATTTTCTATCGCTAGTATTAATAAAGTACCATCTTTGTCTTTGATTTCTTTAGTAAATGATAATGATCAAATTGATATCTATGATAATTTAGATTCTATTAATAAAGCTTTTGATGATAACAAAAAAGATATTATCATTGCACCATTAAATGTTGGCATAAACAAATGTTTAAATAGTGATAATTACAAATTATTATCAATTGTCTCTTATTCTACTTATGCAATATACGCAACAGATGAAACTTTTAATAAAGGTGATGTTGCCGTATATGGAAGTGGACAAGTGATAGAGGGGGTATTAAATAAGTTTTCTACTATCTTAAATTCATATAATTTTGTTTATTATGATTCTTTAGATGCCATAAGTAATGCACTAAATAATGAAGAAGTTACTGCTGTACTAGTAGGTGAAATGGATTATAGTATCTTAAGTAATAGTTTTTCATTAACTAAAATAGCCGAATTAAATGAGACTTATACGCAAGAATATAGTTATGGTAATTTCCCTATAGCTGCTATGTTTGTAAAAAGCAGTATTGTCAAAGACAAACAAAGTGATTTAGCAAACTTTACAAGATTACTTAGAAATAGTATTAGTCAATATAAGAGCGATACGACAACTTTAGAGAATGCCTTAAAAGATATTGATGTATCAATATTCGGCTATAGTGATAAAGACTTATTAATAAGCAATTATAATAACTGTGGTATTAACTTTGATTATGCAATAGATAAGTATGATGAGTTTTCTACTTTAATGAGCTTATTTGATATTGAAATAAATGAGTCAATATTTGTACAATGAGAAGCGTAAAAGACGCTTCTTTTTGTATATTAAGAAACTTAATGCGTCGGTTTAAAAATTCCAATTTGCGAATATATGCATATTTCCAACAAAGTCTATTATTCAAAAGATTTAGGCTTTATCTTAATGAATCATGCCTTATTTTCTAAATTAAATAATGACGATTGGCAAAGAATTAAAGATCAACTCAATAAGATTTGAGAAATTATTACGCTAACCTATGACAAAAAGACGCTTTCGCGTCTCTTTTACTTAATCATTTACTTTTTCGTTTAGGAACTTAATTAGTTCATCTATTGTAAGTTCCTTAACCTCGTCTTCATCTCTCTTTTTAAGTTCAACGATACCTTCACTGGCTTTTTTGCCAACAGTAATTCTATATGGTATACCAATTAGTTCAGCATCATTAAATTTTACGCCAGGTCTTTCATTTCGATCATCTAATATTGTTTCTACGCCAATACTATTTAGCTTGTCGTATAAGTCATTAGCGATTTCACATTGTTTTTCATCTTTAGTCATCATGATTAGGATAATCGCATGATATGGTGCAATATTAAGTGGCCATACAATACCTTTTTCATCATTGTTTTGTTCTACTACAGCCGCCATAGTTCTACCTACACCAATGCCATATGATCCCATCCAAACATCTTCTTCTTTATTTTCTTTATTTAAGAAATGAAGATCAAGTGCTTTAGAATATTTAGTACCAAGCTTGAAAGTATTTCCTACCTCAATACCTTTTGTCATCTTAAGCGGTTTACCACATAGTGGACAAATATCACCTTCTTTTACATTTGAGATATCGCCAACCACATCAGCCTTAAAGTCTTTCACATTAGCGTTGATATAGTGATAACCTTCTTTGTTAGCACCACAACAGAAGTTTTTCATATTCATAACTTCTCTATCTACAACAATCTTGGCATTTAAGCCAACTGGGCCAGTAAAGCCTGGTACCGCATTACTTGTAGCTATTAATTCATCATCTGCAAAATTAACTTCATCACACTTTAATAGCTTACATACTTTATTTTCATTAAGTTCTCTATCACCTCTAATAAAGAAGACAACAA
>CAVFKJ010000085.1:0-10149 GCA_963623125.1 Clostridium sp. CAG:217 | reverse complement strand
TTATTACGCGGTACCACCTTATCTTATAACTTAATCTCTTAACGCGAGCTACGTCCATTATTAGTGGAACTCATAAGTAGTAATCATATTATCTAGTGATTGTTTTCACCTACCACAATCTCTCTATTACATCAATAATACAATCGTGTCTTAATCTTTGTACGCAAACTATTATATGACTAAGAATATTCTTTTTTCAATAACAATATCTAGAACATTCCTCTTGTCATACCAGATAAAGATTTCATAACCTTCTTTGATCTTTCAAATTGGTTAATTACCTTATTTACCTGATCAACGCTTGTACCAGAACCCTTGGCAACTCTACGCTTATGAGAACCTCTCATGATACTAGGATCTCTTTTTTCTTCCTTAGTCATTGATTGAATGATAGCCTTAGTAACTTTCATGTTTTTATCTGCTTCATCATCGTTGACTTGATTTTTAAAATCACTCATGCCCGGAATCATGCCCATGATTGAAGATAAAGGACCAAGCTTCTTAGTCTTTTCAATCGAAAAAAGCATATCATCCATGGTCATCTTACCAGAAAGCATTCTTTTAGCTAAGTCTTCTGCTTGTTTCTCATCAAAGTCTTCTTGAGCCTTTTCAACAAGAGAAACAACATCGCCCATGCCCAAGATTCTATCAGCTAATCGATCTGGGTGGAAAACATCTAAGTCATTAATCTTTTCACCAACACCAGTATATTTGATTGGTACACCCGTTAAAGCTTTAACCGAAAGAATAGAACCGCCCTTGGCATCACCATCAAACTTAGTGACAATTAAACCAGTTACTTCTAGTCTTTCATTGAAAGTCTTGGCAACATTACAGATATCTTGACCAGTTAAAGCATCAACTGTTAAAAGAATTTCATCTGGTTTTACACTAGCCTTAATATCACTTAATTCTTGCATTAATTGTTCATCAATCGATAAACGACCAGCTGTATCGATTAAGGCTACATCAAAGCCATTTTCTTTAGCGTATTTAACGCCATCATTTGCTGTATTTAAAGCATTTACAAAAATACCCTTAGAATATACTTCAACGCCAATACTCTCGCCTAAAGTCTTCAATTGGTCAATAGCAGCAGGTCTAATAACGTCACAGGCAATAAGAAGGACTTTCTTACCCTCTTTTTTCATTTGGTTAGCAATCTTAGCAACCTGCGTAGTCTTACCTGTACCTTGTAAACCTACTACCATGATAGTAGTTAAACCACTAGTCTTATAATGAATTGAGTTATCATCATCACCTAATAATTTGATGATTTCATCATGAATGATTTTAACTAATAGTTGTCCTGGATCAATCGCATTTAAAACATCCTGTCCCTCTACTTCCTTACGGATTGAATTTAAGAAATTTTGAACAACTGTATAATTAACATCAGACTCTAAAAGAGCAACTCTTATCTCCTTTAAAGTATCTTCCATGTTACGCTCAGAAAGTTTGCCCTTACCGGCAATATTCTTAAGCGATTTCGTTAAACGATCTTGTAATGAATCAAAAGCCATAACTAGATTATATAAAAAATCCTTGTGATATCACAAGGATTTAATCATTTAGATATTTGACATCAACACGATTATTAATGTTACAAATAAGTTCATAAGGAATAGTATTAAGATTTTTAGCTAGTTTATTTATATCGCCATAAACAATTACTTCATCATATAGCTTACAATCAACATCACTTACATCAAGCATCATTTGATCCATACAAACATTGCCCAAGATATTACATTCCACTCCATTAACATTTACTGTATTAACACCACTATTATAGCGATAATAACCATCACCATAGCCTATGGCAACAGTTGCTACTTTTATATCTTTATCAGCGATAAATTTACGGTCATAACCAATCGCTTCACCTTTTTTAACATCTTTGATATGGGTAATAATTGTCTTTAAAGTTAAAGCTTGTTTAAGACCTTCAAAGCCACCCAAGCCATAAAGGATAATACCCGGTCTAACCATATCCAAATGATAATACGGATGTTTAAAGATAGTACCCGAATTTGCACAATGTTTAATCTCGAATGTAATACCCGCTTTTTCTAATTCTTTAATATCTTTAGTGAAGATATTATATTGAAAAGCTGAATATTCATCATCTAAACAATCTGAGAAATGCGTAAAGACACCTTCAAATTTTAAATTAGCTAAATGACATACTTCAACCATTTCATTTACATCTTTAAAGCCAATACGGTTCATACCACTGTCTATTTTTAAATGACATTTAATATCAACACCAATTTCATTAATTGACTTAGCATAAGCTAAAGAATAAATGCATTGGGTAATATCATATTCATTTAATAATCTTGCTTCACTAATTGGTGTATAACCAAGAATTAGAATAGGCGTTTTAATACCATTATCCCTAAGTTCTAAAGCTTCCTTTAAATTACTTACCGCAAAATAATCAGCATTTAGCTTTTCGTAAAGTTTGCCAATAACCACAGCACCATGGCCATAGGCGTTATCTTTGATAACGGGACAAATCATTGCCCCGTTAGCTTTTTCTTTTATTAAATTATAATTTTCTTCGATTTTCTTTAAATCTATTTCAATCCACGCTCTTTTATCCATAAGATTATTCTAACGCAAAATAAGTTAAATAGATTAAATAAGTGTCTTAGTACCAAATGGTCTAGTTACAAGTTCCATAATAGAATCTTCATCAAATACATCTGATAAAGCTTGTTTATAGTCTTTAACTAAGTCACATGGAACAATAGCTTGAATAGTGCCACCAAAGCCACCACCATGTACTCTAAAGGCGCCCTTATCACCAAGTACTAAATCACTAACTGCTAAACCAATTGATATTGGTTGAATCTTCGGTTGTGAACTTGGATAAACGTTTTGTAAGTACATATAACTAGATCTACCAGACTTATTAATAAGTTGTAATAACTCTTCAATATCTTTATTCTCAATAGCTTGTTTTTCTAAAACCGCACGCTTATCTTCGGTATAGAAATGAATAGCACGAAGAATACTACGATCATTTTTCACTTCGCTTCTAATTTCTTTTATATGATCAAAGAAATATTCTCTATCACCTTCTACCAAAACATCGGCCTTTAGCACTTTGGCAACATCCTTCATTTCACTTGGAACAGCTGAATATTCATCACTTAAATCAGCGTGATCACCTTTGGTATTAACTAAAATTAATTCATAACCATAGTCGGCAAAATTAAACTCATAGTTTTCAACAACGGGTGCAGCTGGATCCTTAAAATCCATAGCTACAAAACCACCAACGGAAATAGTTGCTTGATCTAAAAGGCCACTAGCTTTACCAAAATATTTATTTTCCGCATATTGGCCAATAATAGCTCGATCAATTGGCGTAACAACACCATTGTTGTATAAGCAATTAAAGATTTCACATATCATTACTTCAAAACAAGCTGAACTAGACATACCAGAGCCAATCGCAACCCCTGAATCACACATTGCCTTAAAGCCACCAATCTTATATCCTAGTTCATTAAATCTAGCAGCAATGCCTCTAATAAGTGACTTAGAAGTATTCTTTTCACTATCAACTATTTTTAAATTACCTAAATCAACAATACAATCATCAAACTTTTCATCAATAAAAGTGCAAACATCTTCATCGCACGCCTTCACTACACAAATATTGTCATAGTTAATAGTAGCTGATAAAGTATGACCGTGTTGATGGTCAGTATGGTTACCACCAATTTCCGTTCTACCTGGAGAACTAATTAAATGATAATCACCATCGCCAAAGCGTTTATAAGCTTTTTCAATTAATTCTAGATATCTTTCTTTTTCACTCTTTAAATCTTTTGTACCTTTAATTTTAGAAAGAAGATCATCAATCTTTTCACTTAGTACATATTCTTTTAATTCACAATATTTCATATTCTTACCTTTCATTTAATGTATAAGTAATGCCATGTTTAACAATCTTGTTGGCATAAATATATGGTTTTAAAAATTTATCATAATGCATACTATTTGGATAATATTGACACTCAAAGCAAATACCATGATAGTCATGATATTGAGTGCTATTTTTGCCTACAATATCACCAAGATAGTTAGCTGTATAAATATGCATACCAGGTAAATCACTAGAAACAACAAGTTCTAATTTATCATTTCTCAATCTACCCATTTCTTTGTAATCTAGTTTTTCATAAACGTAGTTATGATCTAAGCCACCTTTAGATAAATTATCATGTCCTTTATCTAAGACAGTTTTAATATTGGCATATTCTCTAAAGTCAAAAGCTGTATCTTCAACCAAAATAGTTTCATCACTTGCCATAGGACCAATATTTAAAGCCACTTCATCACTATTAACTTTAAGTTCTTGATCAAAGACCGTGTCTATTCCACCATTTAAATTAAAATAAGTATGATTAGTAATATTTAATATACCATCTTTATCCGCTAAAGCTGTGAAAGAATACTGCAAGCTATTTCCTTCAATTTTATAGCAAACATCTAAATCAAGATTACCAGGAAAGCCACCAGACATATCGCCATCAAATAAGGTTAAGGTAATAGAATCACTTGTAAGTTCTTTTAACTGATAGCTTCTAAAACTTAAATCACCAACACCAGAATGAAGTGTACGATCTTCTTCGTTAATTGATAATTGATAAGTTTCCCCATTTATTTCAAAGGTGCCCTTATCAAGTCTATTGGCATTTCTACCTACGGTAGCACCCAAATGAGGTCCACTATTTTTAAGATAATCTTGTTGCTTTTCAAAGCCCAAAACAATATCTGTGTTAGTGTTTTTGTTTACAAAAGAAACAAGAGTTGCACCAATACTAGATACAGTTACTTTTAATAATTCATTTTCAATTGTATAAAACATTATTCACACTTCGACTTTACTAGCATAGCAGCACCAATTACACCAGGTTCTTTTAAACTTGCAGGAACTACTTCAGCAGGCTTAATACCATTAAAGTATTTATGATAAGCAGCAATCATGCTTGGCCAATAAGCATCAGCTTGATGTCTTGCCACACCCCCACCAATAACAAATACATGTGGGTCACAAATTTGGCCAATAGTAGCAAGTAGTCTGCCCATTTCATCAGCCATTTCATCAATTGCTTTTATGGCCTCAGGATCACTTTCTTTATACTTTTCAAATAAGTCTCTTGTAGTTTTACCTTCACCATAAAGTTCACTAGCTCTTCTAGCTAAACCACGTCCTGAAGATTCAGTTTCAATACTACCAGGATTTAAAGTAGCTGAATAACGTTTACAACCGTCTTTAACAATAATATTGCCAATTTCGCCGGCATAGCCCATTTGTCCAGATAATACCTTATGATCAACAATTAAAGCGCCACCTACTCCTGTTGAATGGGTAATAAAATAAACAATTGGTTTACCCTTTCCTGCACCAAGCATAGCTTCAGCAAGACCTGCCATATTAGCATCATTATCCATATAAACGGGAACACCATAACGATCTGATAGAATCTTTGCGATTGGATAATCAGTAAAACCAATAAGGTTATTAGACATTGGAATAGTATTAGTATAAACATTAACCGGGCCTGGTACTGCAATACCAATTCCCTTAGTGTTTTTAATGTCACTAATCTTATCTAGTACAGAATAGATAGAATCTCTAATCTTTTCTCTAGGTCCAATTAGGCCATAGGATTCTTCGACATATTCTTCAAGAATATGACCGTCATCATCCATTTTGCAAGCCCTTACATTGGTACCTCCTAAATCAACGCCAACATAATAATTCATGATAAATTTTCTCCCTTAATACTCTGTTATTATTATATCAATTCAGCTATTAAATCATAGCCTTTAAAGTCTGTAATTTTTACATCAACAAAAGAGCCTATATCAAGTGTCTTATCGCACTTTATATAAACCACCCCATCAACACCATCTGGTGCTGACATATATGATCTAGCTACATATCTTTTAAATAAAGATTCATATCTTTCAATTAAAACGGTATATGTGTTTCCTACTCTATTTTTATTTAAATCAAAATTTATTTTTTGTTGTGTTTCCATTAAGATGTTATATCTTCTATTAGCGTCTTCTTCATCGACTTGAGGCATATCATAGGCCTTAGTATCTTCTTCTCTTGAATATGTGAAAGCACCCATTGAATCAAATTTACATTTTTCAACCATCTTTAAAGTATCATTAAAGGTATCTTCGGTTTCGTATGGAAAACCAACAATTAAAGTAGTACGAATAATCGCATCAGGGAAAATACTTCTAATTCTATCTACTCTTTCTTCAATTAATTTAACCGAGCCTCTTCTATTCATCTTCTTCAATATTTCGTCATTGCCATATTGAACCGGAATATCAAAATAAGGAAGAACATGCTTAGAATTTTTCATTACATCTAGTAGTTCATCAGTAATTTCATCAGGATACATATACAAAATTCTAATCCACTTAAAATCAATCTTATCTAGTTCTCTTAATAAGTTAGCTAAAGAAGAGTTAATATCTTTGCCATAGGTAGTTGTATCTTGGGCAACAACATTTAATTCTTTAACGCCAGCATCATATAATCTTTTAGCTTCTTTAACTACTTCATCTTGTGGGAAAGAATAATATTTACCTCTAATTAAAGGAATAGCACAATAGGTACAACAATTATTGCAGCCATCGCCTATTTTTAAATAAGCACTATAATCTTTAGTAATTAGCTTTCTTTTATGACCATAATAAGAGTTAAAATCATGATTAAAAAGTTTAGCTAATTTTTTATCTAAATTAGGATAATCAGCTATTCTTACAAATAAATCGACTTCGGGAAACTCTTTTACACAATCATCATAATATCTTTGCGAAAGACATCCACATACGATTAAATATTTTAAACGGTCTTTTTTAAGTTCAGCCATTTCCAAAATCGTATCAATAGATTCTTGTTTAGCATTTTCAATAAAACCACAAGTATTAATTACTATTGCGTCACATTTTTTAGGATTTGATTCAATCTCAAAAAAAGGATCATCAAATAAACCAATTATATGTTCACTATCTACTAAATTCTTAGCACAGCCAAGGGAAATAAAACCAATTTTCATAACAACTTTATTATATTTTATAAACTAATAGAAAAGAAGAGATTAAACTCCTCTTTTTTCTCTAGCTTGTTTTTTATACCTTTCTATCTTTTCTTCTTTAATCTTACCTCTAATGAAATCTCTTCTTTGTTTTCTCTTGATTTCATCGATAGCTCTTTGTTTTTTCTTCTTATAATTAGGCTTAACCTTTTCATTCTTCTTGTATAAAGTCTTAGCAATAGCCTTCTCAACTTCTGCATTATTTACTACATGCTTATAAGTTGGCGATTTAATATCTTTAAATTCACCACTCTTAATATCTTTGGCAATAAATTTGATATTATTATTTTTCTCAAGTGACTTAATACTATTAATATCATCTTCTTTATATAGAACATAGCTAACGCCATCTTTAGTATTACGTCCTGTTCTACCTGCTCTATGAATATAGAAATTAAGTTCCTTTGGTAAACCTAGCGAAATAACATGGGTTACACCATCAATATCAATTCCTCTACTAGCTACATCTGAACATACCACATAAGTAAATTCTTTATTAGCTAGTTGTTTTATAGCCTTTTGTCTTTGTCTATTTTCAAGACCACCATGCAACAATAATGTTTTATAGCCATTATTACTTAATAACTCATAAGTTGTATCGGCATTTTCCTTGGTATTGGCAAATATTAAGCATACATATGGATTAAGCAAAGGAAGTAAATCCAATAACTTATCTTCGTATTCCTTATGTTTACATGGAATTAAGTAATGAGTAATCTTAGGATCTCTTTTTTTATCTTCTACCCTAATTACTGTTGGATTGTTTAAATACTTCTTAACAAACTTATCTAATTCTTTAGGGAATGTAGCTGAGAAGCATAAGACTTCGGGATTTTTTACCATATGTGAGAATACCGCATCAATATCTTCTAAAAAGCCATATTCTAATGTCATATCCGCTTCATCAATGACAAACATTTGGACAAAATCCACTCTGATAATATTGTTTACAAATAGATCTTTTATTCTACCAGGTGTACCAATTATGATATGTGGGGCTTTACTTGAAAATTTAGACTTATCTTTGCCACCAGTTAATAAAGCTATTCTTAAATCCGGTAAGACTTCTTGCATAACTCGAGCATTTTGATAAACTTGATAAGCTAATTCTCTTGTAGGTAAGGAAATAAGTACTTGTGTTTTGTCACTAACAGTATTGATGTTTTCACAAATTGGAATTAGATAAGCATGTGTCTTACCAGTTCCCGTCTTAGATAATGCAATCACATCTTTTTTACTATTAGCTAATTCTAATACTTTCTTTTGAACATTAGTTAGTTCACTAAATTTATTTAACTTTAAAAATTCTTCTGTTGTCTTTTTCATCGGTACAATTATAACACATGCTAAAATAGGTTTATGGAAATAAAAAGAATTGTCCCAAGTGGATATTGTAAAGGTGTTGTAAATGCTATTAATATAGCTAAAAAAACAAAAGAAATGTATCAAGATAAAAACGTTTATGTCCTAGGCATGATAGTTCATAATACTTATGTTACAAAAAATCTAGAGAAACTTGGCATTATAACTTTAGATGATACAAATAAAACAAAAGAAGAACTGTTAGATGAAATAGATAACGGAGTGATAATTTTTACTGCTCATGGTACGGCTGACTATATTAAAGAAAAGGCCTTAAATAAAGGCTTAATTTGTGTTGATGCAGCATGTGTTGACGTAAATAAAAATAAAGAAACAGTTATCAATTATTTAAATCACGGCTATGAAGTATTATATTTTGGTAAAAAAAATCATCCTGAAAGCTTGGCTATTCTTTCTATTAATAAAGATAAAATACATCTAATTACTTCTAAAGAAGATATTGATAGCTTAAATATAAGCGGTGATATTGTTATTACTAATCAAACAACAATGTCTTATTTAGAACTAAACGATTTATTTATGTACGCTAAAAAGAAATATCCTAATATCCTTATCGAAAAAGAGATTTGTAACGCTACAAGTACCAGACAAAAAGCTGTAAGTGATATCAAAGATGGCGATTTATTATATGTTGTTGGCGATGTTAAATCTAACAACACTAACAAATTAGCCCAAATAGGAAAAAAGAACTTTAAGAAAGTTCTTTTGATAAATAATAAAGATGAAATTAATGATAATGACTTAAAAGATGTAAATAAAGTTTATGTTACTGCCGGAGCTAGTACACCACCTATTTTAATCGATGAAGTCATTAATTATTTAAGCCTTAAAGCGCTTTAAGATAGCCTTAGGGCTAATTTTACGTATATGTAATATTTCTTGTGGTAAATTGAAATAACTACTTACAAGGTAATATATTATAAGCATTAAAGCGCCACAACCCATCATCACAACAATATCAACTAATCTACTTGTATAAGATACATTTAATAATAAGTGAAGCCCTTTTACAGGAATTACCATAATTAGAGTTGATACAACAGTTAAGAATACTTTTTTAAGGGTCATAGTAAACTTAGTGTTGAAACATTTCTTTAAAATAAACATATAAGCTACTATTACAAAGAAAGTACTTAGAACTGTTGATAAAGTCATACCAATTGAACCAAATTGTTTAACAAAGATAAAGAAGGTTCCAAGCTTTATTAAACAGCTGATAATTAAGGCAATAGTAGCCTCTTTTTTAAGCCTTAATGTAATCATGATACTTGATAAAATTGGGGCAATTGTATCTGTAAAAGTTACAAGGCTATAGACTCTTAAAAGTCTAGTTCCAACTTCCAAGTTAGAGTTGCCATACATGATATAGTAAATATCTTTGGCAAAAAAGGAGAATACAAAGACACAAGGAATAAGGATAAATAAAACTGTTTCACAAATTGAAATAATTTGCTTGTTTAATTTCTTGATATCTTGTTGTTCAAGACTTTCAGAAAGATAAGGAACTAGTCCTGCTGAGAATCCTAAGGTTAAGACTTGAGGAATACTTGATAGTTTATTACAGTTAGCTAAAAGTATGCCCATTTCAAGTTTCATTTGCGCTACATCGTATCCTGCTTTA
>CAVFKJ010000084.1:0-15999 GCA_963623125.1 Clostridium sp. CAG:217 | reverse complement strand
AATTACTTAACAACAATATGACGATAGTTATCAACACCAGCACTGTGGAATTGGATACCAGAAATGCTTGGAGAAATTAACATTGCACCACCAGCTTGGAATACTGGAATTACTGCAGCCTCATCTTGTACTAGAACCTTTTCAGCATCAACGAATAAGTTCCATCTTTCAAGTGAAGTAACTTGACCACTTTCAGCATTTAATACATCATCATCATATAAAACATTTGACCAACCACCTTGGTTGTTAGAAGTATTAGTACTTAAGAATAAATCCATGTAAGTTTGAGGATCACCATAGTCAGGACCCCAACGAGTAAGTGCTACTTCAAATGTATGTTCCTTTTGAAGATTTAATCTTTCTTTCTTAGGCTTACCATTTAGGTTAACAGTGAAACCAACTTCTTCTAAGTAAGATTGAATTTGTTCAGCAGCCTTGATTACAGAATCACCTTCATCAGTACCATATAGTAATTCAATAGTTACATCATGACCAAGTTCAGCTACACCATCAGCGTAGTATTTCTTAGCAGTTTCTACATCGTAAGAAACAAGCTTGCCACTATCTTCTCTAAAGTCTGCACCAGTTTCTGGATTACCAGCTAATTGGAATGGAACGATACCTTCAGCAGCAACTGAACCATCATTTAATGCAGAAGCAATAGTTTCTCTATCTAAGGCATAATTTAATGCTTGTCTGATATTTAAGTTTTGAAGATCTTCGCTATCACTATTATTGATATTCAATAGTAAGTAGTATAAGTAACCAGTTAATTTATCTGTGTAACCTTCTGCGCCCTTATTAGCGTTTACTTGTTCACCAGATAAGATAACAGTTTGTAAGTTACCACTTTCATATTCAAGTAATGAAGTTTGAGTATCAGCGATTACACGGAAGACAACCTTGTCAGCACCATTAGCTGCAACATAGTTATCATAATCCCAATAAGCACCATTTAATTCAAATTCATAAGAATAACCAGCTGTCCAATCAGAGAAAACATATGGACCACAGCTTAAGATATTATCTACTGATAAAGCATATTGGTCGCCACAGCTTTCAACAAACTTTTGGTTTGCTGGGAAGAAAACTGGGAAAGCCATTAAGTTTAAGAAGAAACCAGTAGGCTTAGTCAATGTAACTTCTAAAGTCTTATCATCAAGAGCCTTAACGCCTAAATCTTCTTTAGTTAAACCACTTTCTGTATCATAACAGTTACCATTTACGATATTAGCAGTTTCCATCATCCAGTTATATTCACTAGCGATATCTGGATCAACTACTCTTTGCCAACCATATACGAAGTCAGCAGCTGTAACTGGATCACCATTTGACCAGTTAGCGTCATCACGAATCTTGAATGTATAAACTAGGCCATCATCGCTTAGTGTATAGCTTTCAGCCAAATCAGGAATTGGATTTTGGCTTTCATCTAGTTCCATTAGACCCGCAAGACACATAGTTTGTGCAATAAATGAAGTACCATCTGTTGCAACAGCAGTATCCATTGAAATAACATCCAATGAAGAAACAACAGTAACAGTCTTTAAATCACTTGAAGAAGAATCTGTACCTGCTGTACCATCTGAACTTTCCTTGCTTCCACTACATCCAACTAGTAGTAACAAAGAAAGTAGTAATGTAAATAATTTTTTCATTATTAACATCCCTCCCTTTAACATAAGCTTATTTTACGCACCATGAAAAACACTGTCAACAAAAATTGTTAAATATTTTCAATAATCCTGAAAATATTTTCATAAATTAACTGTTTACCCATTAAAAACAAGTGTATTTTAATAGCGTTCAATTCGCTCTATCAACAAATTATTTTTTTCTATAAGCGCTTAGTTTTCCATTGCCATCTTGTAACAATTTTTCATCCATACAAAGTTCCTTTAGTAATCTACAGGCCTTTGTTGTCTTGTAATTTATAAGCTCTTCAGTCTCTTTACGCGAAATCATTCCCTTTTTACTTACATAATCCAAAATCATCTTCTTTTCATCGGAAATAACATGACAATCATACTTAAAAGAAGGCTCACTTACACAATATTCCT
Source organism: Clostridium sp. CAG:217 (assembly GCA_963623125.1). GTDB lineage: Bacteria > Bacillota_I > Bacilli_A > Erysipelotrichales > Erysipelotrichaceae > Colivicinus. Next base: position 13,939 of record CAVFKJ010000084.1, on the reverse strand, counting down.
CATCATTTTCATTCATATTAGGAAGAGTTACTCTAAATACACCCTTTGCCGTTTCAAATTTTGGTTTAGTATAAGCATTCTCATAAGAATCCATAATCTTACCAATTCCAATTCCATAACTTTCGATAAGGCCAAGCCTATAAAAGATATCTGCCAATCTCGGGTTTCTTGATCTAGATGCACCCAAAAAGATTGAATCTAAGTCTAGACTTGAAATTAATCCGCCAACCGAAACAAACTCTATCCTATCTTCAAAAATATTGATAATATTACTACCTTGTATTGAATAATCTCTATGCACAATCGCATTAAGTAATGCCTCTCTTAATGCAAAATACGGATAATTTGTACTATCATCTCTATATAATCCAACAAAAGTTGACCTTGTACTGTTAATCACTTCTAACGCATCAAAAATATCATCTGCCTGTTTAAGTAAAGAACCAGTAAATTCTTTTCTGTCCCTAAATTGTTCCTTATTTCTTCCCTTAAAGAATGCTACCTTAAAAGTCACATCGCACTCATCAGACAATAGAAAAGCTAAATTGGTGTACAAACCATCATCGCCAATTCACTTTAAGGTCTTCATTTGTGTATTACCAAGCGATAGCTTACGATTCTTGAATTTTGAAATTAAGGATTCAAAAGAAAGCTCTTGAACAATACTTCTTGATAATTCATACGATCTGTCGCTAGATTCGATAATCAGCTCTTTACTTAAGTTTTCGTATTCTTTCATTCTTTCTCTTCCTTTCTTTTTCTTTCTTTAATTATAGGAAAGAAAGAAAACTCAGTCCAAAATTAAAAGCCTCTTAAGGCTTCTAATCATTTACATAAACATTTAATATTTCACAAACATACATATCATGATAATCATGCAATGGATATTGTTTTAAATCCACTTGTTTATCAATAAAACAATCTTCCTTAATCTCTTGTCTATACAACTTTCTTAACTTAAATGTCAAAGTAGCTTCCTTATATGTAACAACATCTTCATCAACTAAAGTAAGGCCACTCTTTTTTACTTTGTCTTTTTCATTATAAGCACTAACTGTACCAAGATAACCCAATTCCTTTTTATGCTCACCATTAAAGAAACTAATCGAAACTTCAACATTTTCCATGTCAATCAATTTCTTAGTATATCTTTGTGGTCTAACAAATAAATAAACAACATCCTTGTTCCAAAGATAACCAAAACCACCCCAAGCAGCCGTCATCGAATTGATTTCGCCATTAACTTTGGTATTTATAAGCATCCACTCTTTAGACAACATCCTAAAGGGATTAACCTTTAATTCTTCAACTTTAATTTCTCTCATAATAAAACAACACTCTTCCCTTATAATATTATAAGAAGGTATTTATATGAGTGGCAAAGAAATTAAAAAAGAAGAAGTATTTAATGAAAACGAGATACAAGCCAACAAACTTGTAGCCTTTTCCATGACCCTAGAAATAATCGTATTAATAATTGGTTATATTCTATGTATCCTAGATGTCTTTACTATCGAAGATCATGCTTACTTTAAAATAGCTGCTCAAAGTTGTGTAGAACTACTTATTGGCATCATTCTATGTTACATTTTAAAAGGCGAAAAGAAATGGCTTAAATATGTCCTATTTGCCCTATTTACCATTGTTTTAGCTAGAATTGATTGTTCACTAAACTACACTTTCACTCTAGCTATGGCTATACCAGTAGTCTTATCATGTCGCTACTTTGATACTAAATTTACGATAATTGTCGCAATATTTTCGGCCGCATTATTTGGCCTATCAACATACGCCAACGCTGCCTTTGATATTGGGCTATTTGATTTAAACTTCTATTCAATAGAACCTACAACTTTAAATATTACAACTACCTTGGAAAACGCCATTAGAGAAAAGGGCATAGATGTTTCTAAAAGAATCTATGAAGCAATGACTCTAAACTTTTTACCTAAATTAATATTATTATCCCTTCTTTCAATAATTAGCTATCGCATTGCCAAAACTGGAAGAGAAATGGTTAAGAAACAAAAAAGTATCACTAAAAAGAATATGCGTATTGAATCCGAACTAAATTTAGCCAATAACATTCAAGCACATATGCTTCCAAATATCTTTCCACCATTCCCAGATCATAAAGAATTAGACATCTATGCAGCCATGATACCCGCTAAAGAAGTAGGTGGTGACTTCTATGATTTCTATATGATAGATGAAAAACACTTGTGCCTTACCATCGCCGATGTATCGGGAAAAGGAATTCCTGCTGCCCTATTTATGGTGATAGCTAAAACGGTAATTAAAAACGAAATAAACATGGGCACAAGTCCAGCTGATACTTTCACTAAGGCCAATCACATGCTAAGTGAAGGAAACGATAACGCAATGTTTGTGACTGCATGGCTTGGTATTATTGATTTAGAAAGTGGAATACTGACCTATGTAAATGCTGGACATAATCCACCACTTATTAAACATAATGGAAAATTTGAATATCTTAAATCAAAACCTGGTTTTATCCTAGCTGGTATTGATGGCATGCGCTATGTTCAAAATCAAATAAAATTAGAGCCAAGTGATAAAATATTCTTGTACACCGATGGTGTAGTTGAAGCAAGCAATTCCAAGCAGGAACAATATGGCGAACAACGTCTACAAGATTATTTGAATAATCATTCTAATGATACTTCTGAAAGTGTTGTAAAAGGTGCGAAAGAAGATGTTGATAAGTTTGTTAATAGTAATGAACAATTTGATGATATAACTATGGTAATGGTCCACTATAAAGCAGCGTACATAAGTAAGGAATATGATGAGCTTAACTTACATGTACCCGAAGATAAGATTGATAAAGTAAACGCGTTTGTTGAAAAAGAACTAGAGGCTCATAATGCTTCAATGAAATTCACCAACCAAATTTTACTTTGCATTGAAGAAATATATGTCAATATTTATAGCTATGCTTATAAAGATGGTGGTGAAGTAAAACTAAAGATGATATCTGAAGATAATGAAATAACTTTACAGTTTATTGATTCAGGAATACCATTTAATCCGTTAGAAAATAAGGATCCTGATATTAAATTAAAGGCTGAAGAAAGAAATGCTGGAGGCCTTGGTATCTTCTTGGTAAAAAAGATTATGGATGATGTAAGCTACGAATATGCCAATGGTTGCAACATCCTAACAATGAGGAAAAAATATGAATGAGATACTAAATGAGGCAATAAAGTTCGCAACAGACGCTCATGGGGAACAAGTAAGGAAATTAGCTAATACACCCTATATACTTCATCCATTAGAAGTAGCCGCCATTATCTCTACAATCACTAGTGATCGAGAAATCATGGCCGCTGGTGTCTTACATGATACGATTGAAGATTGTGGTGTTGATCCAAGAGTAATAAAAGAAAAGTTTGGTGCAAGAGTGAGCGCTCTTGTGCAAAGTGAAACGGAAGATAAAATGTCCTATAGGCCCGCCAATGAAACCTGGATGGAAAGAAAAGAAGATTCGCTATTAATGTTAGAAAACACCAAAGATGAAGCAGTAAAAATACTTTGGCTTGGTGATAAATTAAGTAATATGCGTTCTTTCTATCGGGCATGGCTTAAACAAGGCGACAAAATATGGGAAGAACTTAATCAAAAAGACCCTAAGATGCACGCTTGGTATTACCGCAGTATTGCAAAATCAATCGCATCTTTAAAAGACACAGCCGCCTACATAGAATATGTAGAGTTGGTTGACAAAGTATTTGGAAAGGAAAACGACAATGGCTGAATTTGAACATTCACTAGATCAAGATACACTAACAATCTTCTTAACCGGTAGAATTACTGCTGATAATGCAACAGATGTAGAAACTCAAATAAACAAAATAATTAACGAAAACAATCATTCATCACTAGTATTTAATCTAGCTAAACTAGACTATATCTCTAGTGCTGGACTTAGAGTTGTACTAAGAATAAAGAAAGTAGAACCAACATTAAAACTAGTTGATGTAAGTCTTGATGTCTATGATGTCTTTGAAATGACTGGCTTTACTGAAATGATGGACATTGAAAAAGCCTACCAAGAAATGAGTGTCGATGGATGTGAGCTTATTGGGCAAGGAAGCAATGGTAAAGTATATCGTTTAAATGCTGACACCATCATTAAAGTATACATGAATAAGGATGCCTTACCAGATATTCAAAGAGAAAGACAACTCGCAAGAAGTGCCTTTGTCTTAGGTATTCCAACCGCCATTCCCTACAACGTAGTAAAAGTAGGTGATACTTATGGTTCGGTATTTGAACTGTTAAACGCAACATCATATGTAAAATTAATTACAGAAGATAGGGCAAATATCGATAAATATATTAATCTTTCAATTGATTTATTAAAGAAAATACACGCTACACAAGTTAAACCAGAAGAAATGCCTGATTTAAAACAAGTTGCGGTAGGCTGGGTAGAATATCTAAAAGAATATTTGCCAGAAGATAAGTATAACAAGTTATATAAACTAGTAAGTGATGTACCTGATACCCTTAATATGATTCATGGTGACTACCATATGAAAAATATTATGATGCAAAATGGAGAAACATTATTAATCGACATGGACACCCTATCACATGGCTATCCAATCTTTGAATTTGCCGCAATGTATAATGCCTACGAAGGCTTTGCCTACTTCAATCATGATGAATGCATGCGCTTTATGGGACTAGATTATGATACTTGTAACTATATTTGGCATAAATCATTAGAATTATATTTTGATACAACGGATAAAGAAAAATTAGAAGCTATTGAAAAGAAAGCTAAATTAATTGGTTATACAAGAATAATGCGCAGAACCATTAAACGTGTAGGTTTCAATGAAGCTAAGGATGTAATTGAAAAATATAAGGAACTAATAATTAACTTATTAGATGAAGTTGACACATTGTCTTTATAAGGAGGAACTATGGAAATTCAACAAACAAAAGAAGCTAATACTTTAACATTAAAACTATCTGGTAGACTAGATACTACCACTGCTCCTTTACTAGAGAATACCGTTAATGAGTCTTTAAAAGGAGTTGAAAAACTAATTCTTGATTTTAAAGATTTGGAATATGTATCTTCAGCTGGACTTAGAGTCTTACTAAATGCCCAAAAGATTATGAACAAACAAGGCACAATGGTCGTAAAAAATGTTTGTGCTGATGTAAATGAAGTACTTGAAATAACAGGTTTCAGTGATATTCTGACTATTGAAAAATAGAGATTAACTCTCTATTTTTTTAAATCATAATCATCTAAGAAGTTGTGCTTAACATCATCTTTCTTATACGCAATAATAGTATCCAAATTAACATTTTCAACACTCTTGAAAATGTTTTTTTCAATATATGGATTAGTCTTCTTTAAATCCCTGATTAAATTCTTAACTTCCATTCGCTTACTAACAACACTACCATCTTCCCTACAACTTGAGCAAGTATCCGTAAAATGACATGCACATTGAATGAAATGAAGGCCATGATTATCACGCCAATTCTTAATATCCTTTTCTCTTATAAGATACATTGGCCTAATAAGTTCCATACCTTCAAAATTATCGCTCTTTAGTTTAGGCATCATGGTCTGAATTTGACCACCATACATCATACCCATTAAAATTGTCTCAATCACATCATCATAGTGATGACCCAAGGCAATCTTATTACAACCCATTTCTTTAGCTTTATTATATAGATGTCCTCTACGCATCCTGGCACAAAGATAACAAGGAGACCTATCTTGTTTATAAACGATATCAAAGATACTAGACTCAAATATTTCAATCGGAATACCTAAATGTTTAGCATTTTCTTCAATTACCAAACGATTTAATTCGCTATATCCGGGATCCATCACCAGAAATTTTATTTCAAAATCAACCTTAGAAAATCTTTTTAAAACTTGAAACAGTTTTCCCATCAACATCGAATCTTTTCCACCTGATATGCAAACACAAATCTTATCGCCATCACTAATTAGCTTATATTTATCAATAGCCTTAAGAAAAGGCGATAAAAGCTCTTTACGATAAGTTGTCGTCAAAGATTTTTCTACTTCTTCTTTAAGTTCTGTATTAGCTCTACTTAAATTAGCTTTAATAAAACTTGCATAGCCACCCTTTAAACTAAGCGCATCATAACCAAGTTCTCTCATCCTATAGGCATAATCATATGAATCTTTACCATGCATACAATATAAAACATAAGCTCTATCATTACTTAAACTCTTGTTTAATATTTTATTTTCTAAATCATCAATATGAATTGAATTTTCTATATGACCATAATCAAAACTGGTATTATCTCTAATATCCACAAGATAATATTTGCTAGGATGAATATCCGCCAAGTCTTTTAAATCTATTTCATCGCTATATTTATCAATCAACATACTAAAGTATTATAAAATAAAGACATGGAAAAAGAAAAAGAAGAATATAAGAATATCGAACAAGAAAATGATTATATTTCAACTAAATATGATGTATTTGATAACTATATAAATGCTCGCTATCAAAAAGAGTACATGGTAGCCTCAGGCCTATTACTTATTTTAATATCTCTAGCTAGCTATGCTTGTGTAGTTCATATCTACTCTAGTTTTTTAACCGCTCTTACATTATTTATATGGCTATTATTTAATGTGCTTGGTATCCTTTCAATCATTAAAGGAATAAAAGACTTCACAAAGTTAAAATTCTCTTTTCCAATCTTGCCAAACAGTTATCGCAATATCTTATATAACCAATATTTAGATGAATTAGCACAAAAGAAAAGACTAAAAACAATAGGCATCATCTTATGTGTATTATCATTATTACCACCAATGCTTCTAATGGGCATAAATGATCATCTTGCTGATATAAGTATGGGGATCTTTATCAGTTTTATCGCCATAGGCGTCTTCTTAATTAAAATAAGCTCTAGTAAAACCAGAGCTTTAGAATATCTATTAGATATCAAGAAACATTAATCTAATTCGTTTAATTGCTTACAAATCTCATTATATTTTTCTTCTGTAAGAATATATTTTTTCTTATACAAAAGACAAGCTGCAACCATAAATAAACAAGGAATAAGTGTCATTGCAATAAGTAAACCATTCTTTTGTAAAGGTGTAACACTCTTGATGATGGTATCAATACTAGCACTCTTAGTAGCCTCATCAATTAAACCTCTAGTAGCATTTTGTTCAAGTGTAGAAATTTGATTAGTATAATTTGTTGCATTTACAATCATATAAGTAATAGTTGTTACTACTACAACAAGCGCACTAGCTAGTTTAGTTACAAAAGGTCTTACACTAGAAATAATAGCCTCATCACGATTACCAGTTTTTAATTCATTATATTCAACAGTATTGATAATCGAAATCATCATAATTAGATATAGTCCATATTGAGCGAAGTTAGCTAACATAAAGCCTATGGTAATCATGATAAATTTAAACTTACTAGTAGCCATTAATAGTCCACATAGTATTTGTATTGCATAACCAACTAGTCCAATATATAAGGCCATATTAACCATCTTCTTACGATTAATCTTCTTTGAAATAGCTGGATAAAATACCATCAAAACAGCAGTAGCCGCCATGCCCACCGTAGTAAACAATGAATATAATGAACCATCATAACCAAATTCAAAATAAATGTAGTTATTGCCAATACCATTTAAGACAATATTTGAACCAAGTTGTTGTAAAAGGAAAACAATTGTAACCCAAACAAGTTGATCATTATGAGTAAATGTTGAAGCAATCTTCTTAAAAGAAAGAGGTGGTGTAGGCTTAGAAGCATCATCTCTTCTTTCTTTTACACCAAATAAAAGAAACAACATAAATAGTGGTGCCAAAATACAAATAATTAAGGCAATTCTACCATATGCTACCTTACTAGAACCACCAATTGCTAAAGCACCTGCCGTAAGCATTGGGATTAATACTTGCATTGAAGTGTTGCCAATTCCGGCAAACAAAGTTGCACGTGAAGTATAAACATCTCTAAGCTCGCCATCACTAGTAAGAGCTGGAATCATACCCCAATAAGAAATATCATGCATTGTAAAGGTGATTGAATACAAGAAGTAACAAACACCAAATTCAATAATAAATGGCCAACCTTCTAAATTAGAATTGAAAATCGTATAAATAACAAGCGAAGTAGATAAAATACCCGCAACAAGCCAAGGCTTAAATTTACCCCATTTAGTACGCGTTCTTTCAATTAAATTGCCCATAATTGGATCATTTAAGGCATCAAAAATACGTGCTCCAACCATAATAGCCGTAATAGCCCCAAGTTGCGCATTAGTAAGTGAACGAGTATACATTGTATAAGTAAGCAAATAACTATTAAACAGTGCATACATCATATCTCTGCCCACAGTACCAAGAGGGTACATGATTAGATTTCTTTTAGTTTGTTTATCTTTTTCCATAAAATTCCCCTTATTAATTATTATAAACTTAAAGCGCTTTCATTTTTTGTTTATTTAAAGAAGAGTATACTAAAATCATGGACTTAACAATTGGAAATATTAAAAAAGTATTAATTAAATTTGCTATACCAATCATTATTCTACAAATATTAAATCAAGCCTATATGCTTATTGATTCAGTGATTGTATCAAGATTTGCTGGAGGCAATGAATTTGCCATACTATCTAATATCTCAACATTAACCATGTTAGGCTTTTGCCTAATACAAGGTGGCGCCATTGCCTCAAATGTCATATTCGCTAATCTATTTGGATCAAACTCCTATAAAGAAATCGTATCCGCTAAAAAGACTTTTAATATTGTCATCTTTATCTATTCTCTAATTATTTTTGTATTATATACAGTTTTTTCAAGACCCCTATTAAATCTAATTAATATACCAAGTTATTTAATAGATAAGGCTGTGATAGTCTTAATAGTATATGCCCTAAACTTTATACCTACTGCCTTTATCATCGTAAACCAAGGTATCCTAACAGGATCTGGTGATTCTAAAACACCAATGATACTTTGCATCATCTTTCAAATATTAAATCTAATCTTAGACTATATCGCCATAGCTATCTACAATTATGGCGTATTAGGAGCCGCAATTGCTTCACTTATTGCCGCTATCTTAAGTGCCTTCTTTACTTACTATATCGCTACAAACAGACTAAAAGAACATTACTATAAATGTAAATTCTCACCTATTTGGCTAAAGAAAGCTATCAAATTAGCTATACCATCTACCATATCGCAAAGTGTCTTTTCCTTTGGCTCTTTCATATTACAAATAATCGTCAATGGCTATGGCGTAGAAATAATAAATGGCTACAATGTAGGACTAACATTAAATAATGTTATAGCCTGTCCAATACTAGCTTTATGTACAGCATATGAAAGCTTTGGTGGCCAAAATATCGGTGCCAATAAAATAGATAGAGTAAAAGAAGGCTTTAAAACACTTTTAAAAATCGGCTTAAGTCTTTGTGCTATCGCAACAATACTTACCTATCTATTAAAAGATATATGTGTTTCCTTTTATATTACCAATAACACTCTAGAAAGTTATACATATGCGAAATCATTATTCGTATTACTTTCAATCAACTATTTTGTTCTATTCTTAAAAAATAGTTTTGATTCCTACTATAAAGCTCATCAAAAGATGAACTATCTAGCTATAATATCCTCGATATGTTTAATAATTAGAGTCATCTTATCCTTTGCCTTTACAAATAAAGTAGGACCAATATTCTTAGGAACAGCCTGTATCATCTCCAATTTTGTTGGATTATTAATTTACATATTTATGATAAAAATAAAACCAATCAGTTAAGATTGGCTTCTTTTTTTAAACTAGCTTTAATTAAGCCCACAAATAATGGATGTGGTTTATTAGGTCTTGATTTAAATTCAGGATGGAATTGAGCACCAACATAATAAGTATTAGAAGGATACTCAACGCATTCTACAAGTCTACCATCTGGTGAAGTACCAGATAATACTAAGCCATGGTCCTCACATTCTTTACGATACTCATTATTAAATTCGTATCTATGTCTATGTCTTTCAAAAATTTCTTCTTTCTTATAAGTCTTATGTAAAACACTATTTTTCTTAATAACGCAAGGATAAGCACCAAGTCTTAATGTTCCACCTTTATCAATTTCATCATTTTGATTAGCCATAAAACAAATCATTTGATGTTTACTTTTTGGATCAAATTCAAGTGAATTTGCATCCTCAAAGCCCAATACGTTACGACCAAATTCAATGCACATCACTTGCATACCAAGGCATATACCAAGAAGTGGTACATCATTTAAACGAGCATATTTACAAGTCTCAACCATGCCCTCAATACCTCTTTTGCCAAAACCACCAGGTACAATTAAGCCGTCGATATCTTTAAAGCTATCTTCGTTTAGCTTTTCTGAATTAATCCACTTAATTGAAAGTTCAGCACTACAAGAATAAGCTGCATGCTTAAGAGCTTCCACAACCGATAAATACGCATCATGTAAAGCTACATATTTGCCAACTAAACCAATTGTAACTTTCTTAGTAGGATGATTTTGTTTATGAACCATCTTTTTCCACTTTTCAATTTCAATTGGATAATCCTCGGGATTAATATGTAATTCTTTTAATACTACTTCAGATAGATGATCCTTTTCTAATGCTAAAGGTACTTCATAAATATTAGGTAATGTTAAGTTTTGAATTACGCACTCACTAGGTACATTGCAGAACATTGAAACCTTATCAATAATATATTTATCTAGTTTACTATCACTTCTTAGTACCACGATATTTGGTCTAATACCCAAAGATTGTAGTTCTTTACAAGAATGTTGACAAGGCTTAGTCTTAAGTTCATTAGAACCACTTAAATAAATAATTGGCACAACATGAATAAAAATACAATTCTCGGGACCAACTTCCACTAAAACTTGTCTAGCAGCCTCTAAGAAAGGTGTTGATTCAATATCACCTACAGTACCACCGATTTCACTAATAACCACATCAGCTTCTGTCTTAGTACCAACTTTATAAATAAAAGACTTTATTTCATTAGTAATATGCGGAATAACTTGAACAGTACTTCCAAGATACTCACCTTTTCTTTCTTTAGCGATAACACTAGAGTAAACCTTACCAGTTGTAATATTAGAGTATTTATTTAGATTTTCATTGATAAAACGTTCATAGTGGCCCAAGTCTAAATCAGTTTCAGCACCATCTTCAGTAACATAAACTTCACCATGTTGTAAAGGAGACATTGTACCAGGGTCAACATTAATATAAGGGTCAAGCTTTTGAGCCGCAACCTTAAAGCCTCTTTCCTTTAATAGTCTACCTAAACTTGCCGCAACAAGGCCTTTACCAAGACCAGAAACAACACCACCCGTAACAAAAATATACTTACTCATAAAACTCCCCTCAACTCTTATAAAAAAAGGGTGATAAGCCCTAGCAATTAACTAGTCAACCACCTTTTCATAGAACAATTCTGTTAAAAATTATAATACATTTTTTACTATTATTTTTATTAAATTATAAATTTCCTCAATTATTTTCAAAAGGCTAAAGTGAAATATTAAATTCCACTATCAAAATTCAAAAATAGAACTAATAAATCATTTAAAATCCCATGTAATATGGTCATACAATTGTCACATTATCAAATCAAACTAAATGATAGAAAGTATTTCTGCCATTTCCTTCTTTTTTGATAACCCCTTTCTCGCATAATACTTTTAGAGCATTTTCAACCGAAGACCTTCCTATTTTAGGGCAAAGTTCCATGATGTCACTCTTGCTAAATTTACCAATTTTCATCTTTGCGGCATTTTCCACCATTTCCAAAGAAGTCATCTTTTTGTCAATAATATTCACTCTTTCTTCAAAATCACGATATGCTGCTAAAATAACACCCAATATATATTTCACAAAAGGAGTGTCATCATGGTCATTATCAATCCAACCTTTAGAGCTTTTTGATAAAGCATCATAATAATCATCCTTTGTTAACTGAATTTTCTTTTCCAGCGAAATATACTTTCCAACCACATAACCATTTTTATATAAAAGTAATGTTGTCAAAAGTCTAGACATTCTACCATTTCCATCATTAAAAGGGTGAATACACAAGAAATCATGAATAAATACCGGAATAACCAACAATGGATCAATGCTATAGCTATTTATTGCCTTTTCATATTGGGTACATATATTCTCTATTGCATTTGGTGTTTCATAAGGCTGTAAAGGCCTAAATATAGTTACCTTTCTTCCATCAGGATATACAGCATCAATTTCATTAGGCGTATCTTTAAATTTCCCACCATATGAAACATCCATAAATTGATACATTTCTTTATGCAACTGCAAGATGGTGCTAGGCCTAATTGGAATGTATTCAAAACTATCATGAACAAGATTTAGTGCATACCGATAGCCCTTTATCTCTTCTTCATCTCTATTTTTAGGAGTAGTCTTATCTTGCATCAACTGAACAAATCTTTGATTTGTAGTAATAATACCTTCAATCGCATTACTAGCCTCTGTACTTTGAATTTTCGATAACTCAACCAATTTATCTAAATCATCAGGACGCTGGGATAAATACAGTTGTTGTCTTCCTTTATATTCGTGAATTAAGCCAATATAATTCAACACTTCTTTATCCCATGTTCTATTTATTAAGTTTGAATAATCAAATTGTTTTTGCATAATCTCCTAACTCCTTTTCTTTTCTCCTAAATTTTAGTTATTTTTGGGCGATAAATCAAGCAATTAGGAGAATTATCACCCAAAATCTAACCAATTTTAGGAGAAAACGGCCAACATTAGGAGATAAATCGCCTAAAATTGATATATTTTTAGGAGAAAAATGTAATCATTAGGAGATTACTATATAATTTCAAGAGAAAAGTCCCAATAGGAGCTTAATACAACTTGCCATCCTTAGGATTCCAAGAGCCCAGTAACTTATTTTCTACATCTTTTTCTTCAATAAGTCTTATTGAATTATCATCTAAATCATACAAACAATAGCCAAAACAATCATAGAACACGACTTTACCATCTTCATTTTTAGCTCTAAAACTAATAGAAGGTGCTGTAAAAAACTTATCATTATGTTTATACCAATGGGTATGACCATTAAGTACCGCGATTATGTTTTTGTTATTTAGTATCTTCAACAATTCATCTCTATCTGCAAGCCCTGGTATACCAGGCATGTCATGTAGTTGGTGATGCATCAACACTAAACAATTTGAATTACTAGATGTAACATTATTTAGCCAACACAATCTATCTTTATCAATGTAGCCATCAGGATAACCGTATTCACTATTATCAAAGCTTAGGAAGTTAATTCCCATAAAGTTAGAAACACTTAGATAAGATCCATTATCTTCTTTATTAAACCAAGCTCTATAAAATTCTTGTTTATTATCGTGATTACCAAGCGTTACAAAATAAGGAATCTTAATACTATCTAAATAATTCTTTAAAGTTAAATAATCATTACTACTTCCATCGTCACAAAGATCACCAGTTATAACGATACAATCAATATTTTTTACTTCACTTAATAAAACATCAAGTTTAGATAAACAAGAATCCATATTAGACAATATGGATTCATAAGTATTTAAATTAGAGAATTGTTGACGATAATGAATATCAGAAATATGTAATATTCTCATCTTAATTTCTTTCTAATAACACCAGTTAAAATATCTAACAAATAAACCGTCACAATGACCGACAAAAGAATAATACTAACTCTATCCCAATTTCTCGCTTGTATCGCAAAAATTAAAGTAGCACCTATGCCACCAGCACCAACAAGTCCTAATGTTGAAGCACTTCTTACACCAATCTCAAAATGATTTAAAACAAGTGAAG
>CAVFKJ010000083.1:0-10264 GCA_963623125.1 Clostridium sp. CAG:217 | reverse complement strand
ATGATACCCTTTGTTAAACATTGAGTATCATTTTTTAACTTAATTAGTTACTAGCTGTATTACTTACCTTATATACACAAGCCTTCTTAGTTTCAGACCAAGTCCAATCCTTAGACTTCATATATTCCTCACAAGTAACAACTTTATTAGTTGAATTATCAATAACCTCTTCAGGTACATAACCCTGTTTTGCCTTAACCTTAATTCTTAAAGCAATTCTATTACTTAGATTATCAGGGATATTAACATAGCCTGGCAATTCTATTGTTCCTTCAACCACAAGTTCTTGGCCATTATAATTGTTTGGATCAAAATCGACCTTAAATTTCTTATCCCAAGTAATATTGGCAACATCACTATCTCCATTATCTAATGTAACACTAACTCTACTTGGTAAATTATAGTTATCAACTACTGTATAACCAATATCTTGACCATATTCCACTTTATTTAAAGCTAATGCTCGCTCATAGGAAATTTCATCATAAGTTAAATCATTTACCTTAACTAAATCATAAGAAACTTCACTTCCCGTCATAGGGAATAGAATAGTTAGGACAAGATTACCATCTTCTATATCAAGTAAGCTATAGATATCTTTATTATCATTGACAATAACATTCACATCACTTACTAAATAAGTATAATCGCCATCTTTAATTTCACCTGCATTACTAATGCCATATTCACTAGCAGAACCTAGATTTATCTGTGCAAGATAAGAAGTACTATAATCAGCTATATTGTTTTTAGTTTCATTTAGATACTTAACATCATCAAACACAATTGGATTATCACTTCCATCATCATTTAGCGCATTAACTGTTAAATAACTTGCTAGCTTTTTACCCGCAACTGGTTCATCCATTGTAATATCAAGTTCAAGAGAAGAATCCTCGCTATACATTTGGTTATTATCAACAACATAATAACCAACTATACCCTCAGATGTTCTATCACCCTGCGTAGTAAAGGCCACAATATAATATGCATTTGTCTCACCCTTTTTAGCCTCAAGGATGATTCCCTTTTCACTATCATATGTGTATGATTCTTGGCTCGCAGCATATGTTTCATCATTTTTAACCAAAATATACTTAATATTTTCGCCCGTCTCAAACTCAACCTTAAGCTTTAATGTGTCGCCATCTAAAGTTACATTATTGCCATTGTAATCACTAACTGTATAAACACCTTGTGCAGTTAAGAAAGTTGGATTATCAAGACCATCTTCAGTATATAAGTAATAAGTAGCCTCTGCTACATTAGACTTATTATTATCCTTATTAGCCCAAGCCTTTACATTATATTGGGCTTTATCATTGCTCAATGTAAGTTCACAAGAATTACTATTACAATATATTTCATCACCATCATCAATCTTATAAGAAACAGTTGTACCTTCTTCACTTCTTATAACGATATGAAGATCACCACTATTATCTAAATAATAATCACTACTTTCAGTTTCATCATCACTTGTAAGCATAATATCGTTTTCACTTGCAAGATTAAACATAGATCCACTTAAGAAAGGAAGGATAGGCTTACTTAAATCAGGCTCAGTTCCCTTTACTACCTTAATATTTAATCTAGCACTACTTAAATCGATATCCACCCCATCTGGCTTTAAGAAAGGAAGACTTACTTCGACTCTTTGATCATCTTGGATATTAACCTTGCCATCATTAAGAATATCTTTTAATTGATCCTCAAGCGTACTTCTATCAACTATAACGTTATATGAGTTACCAGTCTTATCATAAACTGTAACATTGCTTGGAACCTCCGATAATAATTGATCCTTAGTCTTATCATTATCGGTAAAGATTAGTAAGCTGCCCATATAAGTAGCGGTATTAGATTCTAGGGTAACCGTCATATTAACACTAGTATTGCCATTTAAATCAACACCCTTTACATTAGCCGCATAACCTTGATTAAGATTTAAAGTTAAATTATAAGTACCATTTTTAACCTTACCATTTTCATCAACAGGAAGAATTTGTTTTAAATCACTAGCCTTAAATTGATTAACCTCAAGCTTATAATCCTTATTTAAACTACTATGACCAGTAACCTTATTATCTAAAGTTCTATAAAGATAACTATTGATAGAATATGTTAATTCATCAACACTCTTACTACCATAAATAGTTAAAGAAGGCTTATCCGTAATACTAGTAATTGTATCCTTACCCGTTACAACAGTATCCGAAATAAACACTAAAGTGCCCCAAGAATCAACAGCGATTTTAGCAACATCGCTACAATAACTATCATTACCACCAAAACGAACTTTCATGTCCGTTGTCTTCATCTTTGGAGAAAATAACATACCAAGCTCTCTGTCTTTATAAATACTTGCATAACATACATAGGCCGTACCATCAACTGGTTTTTTGTTTTCAAAATAGATAGGTTGAGTTCTATAGATTGTGCCACTAGAAGTCGTATAAGCAACTTGTTTATACCACTTAAAGGAATTATTAGTTTGTAGTGTATACTTCTTCTCTACACCATTTACTTTATAAGTAAGCACAGCACTAGTAGGGAAGTTTGCATCAGTATTTGGATAAGAAACATCCAAAATTAAATCTGTTGCATAATAAGTATATTCAGCCTTTAAATCAACATTACGTGCAGGCATTGTAAAAGAAATGGTATCTTCCTTTTTATCATTAGAATCCTTATCACTTAAAACTTCATTATCAGCCCAGTTTTTAAATACTCTATAATCATCAGTATTATTATCCACAACCGTTACCTTAGCACCAACACTATATTTACCAACTTCGATACCATTTACCTTAACCGAATAAGTAGTAGAGCCACTTCTTTGCCACAACTCTTTAGAACCTGATTGAAAACCTAAATGATAATCAGTTTGATCTAAAAAGAACGTATTACCACTCTCAAAACTAGAAAGGTTCTTTACCAAAAGTCTATCGCCCTCAATATCACTTCTAATGCCAATCAAAGAATTCTCATCAATATTATCCGCAAGAATATAAGCCTTTATAGCTGGCTCCGACCTTAAGAAAACATCATCCTTGGCCCCATCCTTACGCTTATTATTATTAATAGTTAATTTACCCTTTAAAGTAATATCATACATTTGATTAGCGTAGATACCGCCGCCTTCAGATTTACATACATTATTTATAATCGTCGAATTTTCAATAGAATTCTTGCCATAATTATAAATAGCGCCACCATTATCAGTAGCCTCATTGCCATCAAAAGTACAATCTACAACTTGAGTATTGTTTTGTAACAAACATAAAGCTCCACCATTTAAAGCCTTATTATTCTTAAAAGTAATGCCTGAAATAACTGCACAATTAGAACCAACAGTCTTACTATTAACATAAATACCAGCGCCATTACCACTTGTATTAGTATGATCAGAAATTACAGCTGTCTTATCTTTAGAAGAAATATTAAACCAAGAATAATTAGCGTAAATACCACGGCTATTATTATTTTTAATACTAGAATTCTTCTCAAGTCTAATAGTAGCGTTATTATCATTGATATATATGCCCGAATTATCGTTATCGTAAATGCTTGAATTATCCATATATAAATAACAATTTTCAGCGTTTATATAAATTGTGCCATTACTTTCAGCATTGTTATAACAAACCTTAGAATTATACATATAAATTTCACAATTCTTACCACCAACATAAATGGCACTACCATTATCTTGTGCTCCATTAAAAGCTAAGGCGACATCTGTTAAAGAAAGTGTAGAACCCTCTTTCATAACAATGGCTCCACCATTATAAGCGTTATAACCAGAAACTAAACCACCACTTGAAACTTCCTTGTCATTTTTCTTAAAAGTTTGATAATCTTTATTGCCAGATAACTCTAAAGTACTATTAGGATTAAGTGAAAATACCGCACCACTATCATATCTTTCCTTCTTAGAAAATGAATAACCATTTAAATTGATTTTGGAAGTAGTACCCTCAACAATTTGAATTATCTTAGTAGTCTCGACATTCTTATTTAAATAAACCAAAGTCTTCCTAGACTCATCCATTAATTTATCAATATCATAAAACTTGTTTATACTACCATCATTATTTTTGCTATAACCAAGATAATCATCTTGCGCCAAAGTATTAAGCGGAATAGCCGTTATAAACAAAAACGCTAAAATTAAAGCCTGAATTAATTTCCTTCTCATCTTCATAAACTCCTTTAAAAAAATTATAACATCATATTTATCCAACAATTCTGCATTAAAATACGCTAGATAAATAATCATCCAGCGTATCTTAAATTAATCAGCACTTGTATTACTTACTTTATATACACAAGCCTTCTTAGTTTCAGACCATGTCCAATCCTTAGACTTCATATACTCCTCACAAGTAACCACTTTATTTAATACTTCCTTTGGTGTATAACCAAGCTTAGCTCTTACTTTGATTCTAAGAGTGATGTTATTATTGATATCAGCTTTATTACTTATATAACTTGGAACATCATAACTTCCTGTTATAACAAGTTCTTGAGCGTCATAGTTGTTTGGATTGAATGCTACAGTAAAGTTATTCCAAGTAATATCACTCTTATAATAGAAACTATCATCTTCTATATTGTTATTTGATAGAAGCATTCTAACAGTCTTATTTAAATTCCAATTATTAGCGTTATAGTATCTTAAAGCCTCTTCATAAGATATTTCACTAGCATAATCATCTACCTTAATATCATCTACAGTATAGCTTAAAGTTTCTTCATCATAACCACCCTTATTACCCTCAAGCTCAGGGAAGATTATATATAACATAGCCTTACCATCTTCATCTTTAATATAAGCATAGATTCTTTCATCATCATTAACCACTACATGTAAAGTAGATAAGTATTCGGCAGTATACTTTTTAGTCGTCTTTAATTCTACCTTGGCAATATAAGATTTATTATTCACCGCCTTTATATCAACTTCACTAGGATTAGCTTTGTCAGGATACCACATGGCAATAGAAGCATTCTTATAAGAAACTTGCTTAACTCCCGAAAGAGTTACATCAATATTTCTAATAGACTTAGGCAAACTTTCGCCACATACAATAGAATCAACTGTTACATTAACTTGCGAAATAAATGAACCACCAAACGAAATTCTATTAATATTATCTAAGGTATAAATCTTGCTAGCTTTATCAGACATATCATTGTTTTCATCCACTACCCACGCAAAAGCTTTAACTGTCTTATATGTATCTGGAGCAGTTGTAACTTCTGTAGTAATAACTTTCTCAATATTCCAATTATTGGCGCCATCATTATATAAAAGATAAACACTTGTGCCTGGATTATCGTTTTGATTATAGTTAGTCGTTATTTGTTGATATAAATCACCATTACCATTCTTACCACTTGCACCTTCTTGTAGCTTTGGTGTACTAGGCTTAAAGTCATCTAATATGTAAGTATATTCGGTTGAATTATTATTGTAATCTATAACCAATAAGTTATACGATTTTCTTTCGCCTACTTTACCTGTTAAAGTAACCTTCTTGTCATAATTTAATACTGTATCTTGATAATCTAAAGAATATGCGTAACAATCCTCTATCAAAGGAATATCCACATACCAGTTTCCATCTTCATCTACGCTAGTCGCATCAGTTATTCTAAAGACATTATCATTATCCTTAGGCAATACCATTACTATAAGTGTAGTACTATCAATTCCATTTAAATTGACATCTTCTTCATCATTTACGCCAATTGTTGTCTCATAGTAACCGTTAGTATTTGTTTTAATACCCTCATCAAACCAATCACTAGCCAAATCAGTAACTTCACTTAAAGTAACATCATATTCATAACCATTAACAGAAGTAGCCTTACTAGCTAAATTGCTGTTGATGACATCAAGAACCTCATCCTTACTAGTTCCTTCTTTTACAGAGATAACTAGTGGATCTACATAAGCTATCTTATCTTTTCCTACAATAATATCGTTACTCTTAAAGTTTAAAGTACCCTCATCATTTAAAGAAAGCTCACTCACACTAATGTTTCTACCGGTACAATTAATTGTTATATCCTCAGCCTCTACCCCACTTGATATTACATGCACATCATCTTGCATACCATCAGCGTATACTTCAAAGATATAAGCTACACCATCGCTTGCCGTATCACCATCACAGTTTTCATATACACCATCTACTTTTTTATACCAATTTAAATTAACTTCCTCTTGCCCAGTTTCACTATCTTTACCATTAAAGTTCCAAGTAAAAGTAGCCTTATTAGGCAGAGTAGAGCCTTCTTTTATTTCATCGATATTTAAAGTAAGATTTTTAGCTGCATCCCTATATTCAGCCTCTAAATTAACTTCTAATGCTGGCATATCAAAAGTAATAGCCTCGGATTTTAATTGTTTCTCACTTAAATTTAAAACACTATTTTGTATCCATCTATAAAAGACTCTATTAGGATTTGTATTATTATCGACAACCGTAATATTCTTAGTGCCCTTGGCATACTTACCAACTGGTTGACCATTAACCTTAACAGCATAAGTAGTAGCACCCTTTCTTTGCCATATTTGTTTATCATTTTCTTGGAAACTAATATGTAAATTATCGGCATTGTTTAAAAAGAAAGTATAACCATATTCATAACCAGAAATATTCTTTACCAGTAAACGATCGCCACTAGAATTGGACTTTAAGCCAACTTGTGAATTTACGTCAAAATTATCCGCAATAATATAGGCATCACCATAGGCATCATGATTTAAATACAAATCATCATCCTTGCCATTATTTTTATTACCTTTTATGATATTGGTACCCTTTAATTTAACATCCACCAGTCCATTAACAAGAACGCCACCACCAGCACCTGCTGAAGTATTACCAGTAATAGTACATTGCTGTATTGTGTCATTATCTTCACCAATATAAACACCACCCGCATTACTAGATGACTTATTATTGGTAATAGTTAGATTATTAAGCGTGATGCCAACACCATAAACATAAACACCACCACAATAACCAGCACTATTACCGTCAACAGTTAAATTCGAGACAACAGAATTTTCACCTTGGACATTAATACCACCGCCACCACTATCTCCAGCTACATTGTTACAAATCTGTCCACCTCCTTCTAAAGAAGTAAGCGTTAACCCTGCCCGTTGGCTAAAAACACCACCGCCCCCACTATCATCGGCAATGTTATTATTTATTTGTGAACCATTATTTAAGTAAATCTTGGCATTTTTACCATTAACGCCAACACCGCCGCCAGAACCAGAATTGCTACAATCATTATTGTTTATCTTAGCGTCATTTAATTCAATAGTACAATCATCATCACTAATATAAACGCCACCACCATAGTTAAAACAATGATTGCCGCATACAGCTACCCGTTCCATATAAAGGTAGGCGCCCTTTTTCATATAAATGCCACCGCCATTATAAGTACTACCACCACTTATAAAGCCACCACTTGTAAAGACCTCTTTACCATTTACAGTATAGACTTTTGGCAAATAAGAACCGTATAAATAAAGCTTAGAATTAGGATGTAAAGTTAAAACCTCACCCGTATGACTCCAATCGCTTGGATCATCAACTCTTTTAATTGTCCTACCATCCATATGGATTTTAGAAGTAGTACCTTCTACAATATTTATAGCTGACTTGATTTCCCAATCCTTTAGCATATAAATATCACCTTTTCTAGAAGCATTCATCGCATCAGTAACAGTATAGTAACGTTCTACAATATCGCCCTTGCTATCTCTAGTGCAAGCAATTGCTTCATCAGCTAAAACATGAGTAGGTAATATCGTGCATACCAACATGCACAATACAAGAGACTGTAAGACTTTTAGAAATGACGGTCTTTTCATAAGCTATCTCCTTTATTTAAGAAGATTATAACATCCTATCACATAATATAAAATCAAGTTTCCATACAACATTTAATAAGGAAAGAAACTTAAGAAATACACGATAACTATCGGCTATTTTTAAACTTAAGATACTTGCAAGTGTCAAACAAAATAAAAAGGGCAAACGCCCAATTTATTAGTTTTCGCTCTTATTAACTTCTCTCATATGTCTTCTACGATCCAAGTTAGTTAAATATTTCTTTCTAACTCTAATCGCATCAGGCGTAATCTCCACAAGCTCATCATCATTGATAAACTCAAGAGCCTCTTCAAGAGAGAATTGCTTATAAGGAACAAGCTTCATCGCCTCATCATTACCAGTCGATCTAACAGCCGTCATCTTCTTATTTACCGTAGGATTAACTTCCATGTCTTGCATCTTACTAGAAACACCAACAATCTGTCCCTCATAAACATCTTGAGCAGGACCCACAAATAATTGGCCTCTTTCTTGTAAGTTCCACAAAGAATAAGTCATTGTCTTGCCAGTAGCACAAGAAATCATTGCACCATTTGTACGCTCAGGAATCTCACCCTTAAATGGCTTATATTCAATAAACTTTCTAACAAGAACACCCTCGCCCTTAGTAGAATTAATAAATTCACTTCTAAAGCCCATTAAACCTCTAGTAGGAACATGATAAATAATCTTAGTATAAGAGCCCTCATCCTCGATATCAATCATCTCACCCTTTCTAAGATTTAACGAATTAATAACAGTACCACTATAATCATTTGGAACTGAACAAACAACCTCTTCAATAGGCTCACAAAGTTCATGATCAATAGTCTTAAAAATAACTTCAGGACGTGAAACAGCTACTTCATAACCTTCTCTACGCATATTCTCAAGAAGAATTGATAAATGAAGTTCACCTCTACCAGATACCTTAAAAGTATCCGTTGAATCAGTTTCTTCAACCTTTAAACCAACGTTAACCTCAAGCTCCTTCTCAAGTCTTTCTCTAATGTTTCTACTTGTAACATACTTACCAGACTTGCCTTGGAAAGGAGAAGAGTTAACCATGAAGTTCATTGACAAAGTAGGCTCCTCAATATCAATTTGAGGCATTGGATCAACAACACCATTTGCACAAATAGTATCACCAATCTCAATATTATCAATGCCACTAATTAAAACGATATCACCACATTGAGCCTCACTTATCGCAACTCTCTTTAAACCTTGATAGTTATATAGATTAGCAATCTTACGATTTTGTTTCTTAATATCACAATCACAAACCGTAATTGTCTCATTAGCCTTAATAACACCCTCATAAACTCGTCCAATACCGATTCTACCGATATAGTCATCATAAGCTAGTGCACTAACTTGCATCTTAAGCGGCATATCCATCTTATTTGGATAAGGTTGTACATGCTTTACAATAGTCTCAAACAAAGGAGTAATATCATTGTTAGTATCATCCATCTCATATCTAACAATACCTTCTTTGGCAATACCATATAATATAGGGAAATCTAATTGATCATCATTCGCATTCAAATCAAGGAATAAATCATAAACTTCATCAATAACCTGAATAGCACGTTGATCCTTCTTATCAATCTTATTAATCAAAAGAATAGGTCTAAGATTAGCCTCCAAAGACTTCTTTAAAACGAAACGCGTTTGAGGCATAGGACCCTCTGAAGAGTCAACCAACAAAATAACTGTATCAACAGTCTTAATAATTCTTTCTACTTCACTAGAGAAATCAGCATGCCCTGGTGTATCTACAATGTTAATCTTATAATCCTTGTAGTTAACAGAACAGTTCTTAGAATAGATTGTAATACCCCTTTCTCTTTCCAAATCATTAGAATCCATTACCTGTTCCACGATTTCATCATGATCAGAAAAAACATGTGATTGAGCCAAGAAAGCATCAACCAAAGTTGATTTACCAGCATCTACATGGGCAATAACAGCCACGTTAATAATTTTTCTAAATTCCATACCCCATTATTTTAAGCACATTACCCCTCTTGTGCAAGCAAATTCACCAAAACATGGTAGAATAGCTCTATGCACCAGTGGCGAAATTGGCATACGCGTATGATTCAGGTTCATATGGGAAACCTTGCAGGTTCAAGTCCTGTCTGGTGCACCAATTAATTAGTAAATCATATTATTTTAAGACATATATCAGAATCGGAAATGCAATATAAAAATTTCCGATTTTTCTTTACAAATTTCCGATTTCTTATTTCCGATTTCCGATTTTAGATAAAATATTTCCGATTTTTAACTAAATTGTAGAACGCAAGTTAAAATGATACCACTTAAAGGGCTTGGAAAGGTGCTAACCA
>CAVFKJ010000082.1:0-8581 GCA_963623125.1 Clostridium sp. CAG:217 | reverse complement strand
ATTTTTCTCTTAAATCAACAGTACCAACCATTCTTTCATAAGCCCAAGGATCGCAGAACTTAACTTGTTCATAGATGATGCCATCAGCCTTATATTCCTTAGCTAAATCAGCTACATACTTCCTTCTACCTTGAATCTTAGCTTGATTCATCATACGTGGGCATTGACAAGCATACATATAATTTCTACATATTGCAGTCAAAGGATCTTCGCCATCTTCTATTTCAATCGGAACTCTACCCGGGAAAGAACCATAGCAGAATCTATCTGCACAAACATAAGCACCACAATCTTCAATTGTTTTAATGAAATCTAAATCATCGATTTCACTACCCACTACCTCAACTCTTACTTTATATGGACACTTATCATCAGACTTTCTAGCCTTTAATTCTTCAAGTGTTTCTTCTAGTATTGGAATAATATAATCCTTAGGGCAACTATAAGAAGCAAGACATAACACATGGAATTCGTGTCCGGTAATGGTTGGATTGTCTAATTTTCTAAATTCACCTATTTCCTGAATAAGTTCACATACCCTATTATGTTTTTTAATTGCTTGCCTTAAAGCTTCATCACTAATATCAATACCAAACTTTTCTTTTAAAGGTGTAAGAATATGATTTTTACATTGTAAAACATATAGATTTAAACCATTATCATCAGCCTTCATTGGAATTTCCATATATTGATAAAAGAAATCTTCTTTCTTCATAGTATGCAAAAGTTCCATATTTTCAATGCACCTATTAAGCATTGAACAGCCATCAGGTGTAATTAAACAATCAAGAAAGTTATATCCTCCTTCAATCGCTCTTTCAAGTAAGGCTCTAGTATATTCGCATAAAAAATTAGTCATATAGTAGGTACTAATATCTAGCGAGCCACTCCTTGGAGCTCTTAATCTAATTGAAAAACAACCATTTAGATTAAGTAATGGCTCAGGCACGTTATAGCATGCATAGCCAATACATTTCTCGCCTTTTTCTTGAGCAGCTTTTACATATTCGTTTTCACTTTCCTCTAAAAGCCTTTCAAGATCAAACATGTGTTTTAAATCTTTCACTCTACAATCCCCATTTCTTTTAATGCAACATAGGCACCCTTATAGATATTTGAACTACTTGGAATATCAAGAACTGATTTTCCAAGTATGTCATATTCTTGAATTATTTGATCTTCACCAATTATTGATAAAAGCTTTAAATCATCTAAATCAATTTTGTCTTTTAATCCCATATTAGAACAACGATTGATAATAACGCCAGCCTTTTCATACATCACAAGTTCCTTAGCTACTTTATCAATAGTCTTAATAACATCTATTCCTTTTTTAGAGGCATCGCTTACAAAAATTAGATTATTTACTTTTTCCATTACTCTACGATTTATCTGTTCAATACCAGCTTCTCCATCGATTACTACATAATCAAAGTGATCGGCCACCATTGTGATTAAATCTCTTAAATAATCATTAACTGAACAATAACATCCACTAGATTCAGGCCTGCCTATCGCCAAAAAAGAAAAAGTATCAGTTTCAACAAGCTTATCAAAGATTTGATCTTTAGCTTCATGAAGCATTTCAATAGCTTCCCTATCTTTTCGCTCATCAGCCAATTTAATAAAGTCTTCTCTAATATCATTAATTGTTCCTGATTCTTTAACACCAAGCGCTGTAGCTAAACCAACAGAAGGATCACCATCAATGGCTAAAATCTTTTTGTCAGGATATTTTTCACATAATATTTTAACTATTGTAGCTGATAAAGATGTCTTACCCACGCCACCTTTACCACATAGCGCAATAATCTTATTATCCATAAGTTTCCCCCATATACCTTATTTAAAATTATATCTCAATTTTTGTTCAATTTTTCACAAACATTATTAATTTTATAGGCGCTAATTATAGTACAATTAATGTGTTTTGAGGTATAAGTATGAACGAGGTATATACAAACCCTTTATGTACTAGATATGCATCTAAGCAGATGCAACAAGTATTTTCAGATAATAATAAATTCTCAACTTTTCGAAAACTTTGGATTGCGTTAGCTGAAGCTGAACAGGAACTTGGTTTAGATATAAGCGATGAACAAATAAATGAGATGAAGCAGCATATTTATGACATTGACTATGAATATGCCAAAAAAGAAGAAAGCATCTTAAGACATGATGTCATGGCTCATATCCATACTTTTGGTAAAGCTTGTCCTAAAGCTGAGCCAATAATTCATCTTGGCGCAACAAGTTGTTATGTTGGTGATAATACCGACATCATTATTCAAAAAGAAGCTTTACTTTTAATAAGAGAAAAACTAGTTCAATTAATAAATAGTTTATGTAACTTTGTAGAAAAATACAAAGACTTAGATACTTTGGCTTATACACATTTTCAAGCTGCTCAACCTACAACCGTTGGCAAGCGTGCTACTTTATGGCTTCAAGATTTAATGATGGATTTAGATCATTTAAATTATTGTTTAAATAATTTAAAACTATTAGGATGCAAAGGTACTACCGGTACAGGCGCTTCTTTCCTTAAATTATTTAATAATGATAGCGAAAAGGTATTCAAGTTAGAAAAGATAATCGCTAAAAAGATGGGCTTTGATTCATGTTACTCAGTAAGTGGTCAAACTTATACAAGAAAAGTTGATTATTTCACGTTGAGCGTTTTAAGTGGACTTGCTCAAAGTTGCCAAAAATTTTCTAATGATTTTAGATTGTTATCACACTTAAAAGAATTTGATGAACCATTCGAACAAGGCCAAGTTGGGTCAAGTGCTATGGCTTATAAAAGAAATCCAATGCGATCTGAGAGAATTTCTTCATTATGTAGATTGGTTATGTCACTTGAATTAAATCCTGCTTTAACAGCTGGCTATCAATGGTTTGAAAGAACTTTAGATGATTCGGCCAATAAGCGTATTTCGATTCCAGAAGCCTTCTTGGCAATTGATGGTGTTCTTACTTTATATACAAATATTATTAATAATTGTAAGGTTTATCCAAGTGTTATAAACAAACACTTAATGGAAGAACTTCCTTTTATTGCTGCAGAAAACATCATGATGGAAGCTGTTAAAAAAGGAAAAGACAGGCAAGTTATACATGAACTAATCAGGCAACATTCTCTAGATGCCTATAGAGCTATTAAAGAAGAAGGCAAAGACAATGACCTATTAGATAGAATTGAAAATGATGAGCGATTCGGCTTGTCTAAACAAGAAATCGAAGATATCTTAAAAAATGGTCATTTTACCGGTTTAGCAAGTGAACAATGTGAAATGTACTTGAAAGAAGTAAGAGAAGAATTAAAGAAGTATAGTGCTATTTTAGATAAAAAAATCGATACAAGTGTAAACGTATAAGGAGGTAATATATGTTAACTGCAATCGTTGGAATTAACTGGGGAGATGAAGGAAAAGGCAGAATGGTTGACCTTTTGTCTTCAGACTATGATGTTGTATGTCGTTACCAAGGTGGAAATAACGCTGGACATACTGTTGAAAATGAAAAAGGTAAATTCATTTTAAATCTATTGCCATCTGGCATTTTAAGAGAATCTACAGTAAATGTAATTGGCAATGGTGTTGTAGTAGATATTGAACATCTTGATAAAGAAATTAATTCTTTAAAAGAAAAAGGAATTAAGATTACACCTGAAAATTTAAAATTATCAGATAAGGCTACTATTTGTATGCCATATGATAAGGCTCAAGATATCTTGGAAGAAGAAAGATTAGCTGATAAAGCCTATGGCTCTACTAAAAGAGGTATTGCCTATGTATATGGTGATAAGTATATGAAAAAGTCACTTAGAATGGCTGACTTATTAGAACCCGAAACTTTAGAAGCTAAATTAAAGACAATTGTTGATTTTAAAAACGTTGTTTTAAAAGGATATGGCAAAGATCCTGTATCACTTGTTGAATGCCTTGAATGGTTAAAAACTTATAGTGATCACATCAAGCCATATATTTGTGATACTAGTTTATATTTAAATAACGCTGTAAAAGAAAATAAGAACATCATGTTTGAAGCTCAGCTTGGCGCTTTAAGAGATATTGACTTTGGAATCTATCCATATACATCAAGTTCAACTACTCTAGCTGCCTATGGCCCAATCGGCGCTGGTATTCCAGGAGTAAGGCTTGATACTTCAATCGGTATTATGAAAGCTTATTCATCTTGTGTTGGTGAAGGCCCATATACGATTGAATTATTTGGTGAAGAGGGTGAAGCCTTAAGAAAAGCTGGTGGCGAATATGGTGCCGCAACCGGTAGACCTAGAAGAGTTGGCTACTTTGACGCCGTTGCCAGCAAATATGGTTGTAAAGTACAAGGTGCTACTTATTTAGCCCTAACAAAACTTGATGTCTTAGCATATCTAGATAAGATTCCAGTATGCGTAGGCTATGAAATTGATGGTAAAGTTACTACTGACTTCCCTGTCGATGATAGATTAAATAGAGCTAAACCAGTATATGAAGTATTAGATGGCTTTGGTGATGTAAGCAAATGCAGAAAATATTCAGATCTTCCTGAAAATGCTAAGAAATATATTGAATACTTAGAAAAACTAGTTGAAACTCCTATTAAGTATATTTCGGTAGGACCAGAAAGAGATGAATATCTAGTTAAAGAATAGTTGTTAAAAGGGCTTTGAAGCCCTTTTAAATTAACTGAACAATTCATCAGAAGTAATAATTGATTGAATATCATTTGCATATGCATTTTCCTCAACACCATAAGTTGTAATCAATGTCGAATGAATTGCATACTTTGTGTTTGTTGCCTTTATAAAATCAGAAATTTTTCTTCTTTGGTCTAAATCATACTTTGCATCAACAACATATTCGCTTTCACTGTATTTCATTTCACAAACATTGATAATCTGGTCTTTTCTTACAATCAACAAATCAATTTGTGAACCTCTTAAGCCTTTATCATCATTTTTAACACATTGCCAAGAATTCACTTCAGTATAAACGCCACTAATGCCTAAAGCTTTTTTAATTTGTGGAATATGTTCAAGACACACCCTTTCAAAAGCTACACCACTCCAAGCTCTAACAGTTGGTGAATTACTATTTTCTTTCCAATAATTTTCATTTTGAATATTATCTTTCATAAACTTAAAATAAAATAAAGTGAAATTATCGATAAGTTGATATAAACATTTTTTCTTATTATAACCAAAAGGAATATATTTTCTAATAAAACCACAATATTCTAGTTCATTTAATTTTGATGTTAAATCACCAGAAGTTTTAATTCCCGTTATTTTACTTATCTCGTCCCTAGTGATTCCCTTGTTTACGCTACTTAAAGCTTCAACAATATTTATATATTGAGTTGGTTTATTAAATAAAGCGCTATATAAGTTATTGTATTCGTTATAAAGTGGAGCGCCTTCTTTAAAGAAAATATCGTCAATATTTTGAGCTAAACTTTTACCTTTTTTCAAAAGACTCCAATAATAAGGAACCCCACCCATAATCATGTAACATTGTAATATTTGATGTCTATTGAATATTATTTTTTTGCTATTTAAATACTCTTCGCACTCACATAATGTGAATGGTTTTAAATATAATTGACCGGTTAGCCTATTATGCAAACCACCTTTTGCGTTTACAATGTTATCTATCATCCAATAAGTAGCAGAAGCACAAACGATTAATACAACATCCTTCTCTTTTCTAGCACATACAAAACCATTCCAAAAACTTTCTAAAGCCGAAATAAAGCCACTCCCTTTAGTGTCCATCCAAGATAATTCATCTATAAAAATAAGCTTTTTACCTTGTTTAGAAGCTTTTATAACTTCTTTTAATCCGTTAAACGCATCATTCCAAGACTCAAGTTTATCAGTGCCACTATATCCAACTTCTTTTAAAGATTCTAAAAACTTATCTAATTGAGCAGCTTTTCTATTATCTTGTTCAATATCAATATTACTAATGCCTGTATGCTCAAAAGTAAAAGTATAATTAAAACTTTCTCTAATCAAATAAGTCTTACCAACTCTTCTTCTGCCAAATACCGCAACAAATTGTGGTTCTTCTTCATCAATTAATGAAAGCAAGTACTTTTTTTCTTCTTTTCTACCTATCATAATAATATTTCCTTTTCATTATTATAATATTTGGAAATAGAAATAATCATACATTTTTTCCAAAACTTGATTTTTTTAACAGTTTTGGAAAAAATGTCTTAAAGTCAAACTGACTTTTTTCTATCAAAGAGATTTAAAATTACCGATATTGCAAGTAATACTAAAGCCACAATTACCCAGCCATAGCCTAATGAATATAATGGTAACTTATTTAATAAGGTTGTAATAAAGCCGAAAGTTAAACCAACGTTTTCTAAAGCATAAAATACGCTAATTAGGCATGTTCCATATATTACAATTGGATATACAAAACGATTATTTTCCCATAGCTTATGGCTTAGTCCCAATATAATCAAGACAATTGATGCTGGATAGATGGCATTTAAAACAGGGATTGATACGCTAAGTATTGTATTAAGACCTAAGTTGCATACAAGGAATGAAAATGTCACAATCACATATACCCATTTTTTATAAGACAAATAAGAAAATTTTTTAGCGAAAAAGGCGGAAATTGAATTAATTAAACCGACACATGTTGTAAGACACGCTAAAGTAAAGATGGCTGCTAAAAGAATAGCTCCAAAGTTGCCATAAAGTTGATAAACAATATTCCTTAATGTAACTGCTCCATTTTCACCAATTGCATAAACATTTGAAGAATTCATCCCCATATACGACAACATCAAATAAATAATAGCTAAAATGCTTCCGGCAAAGATACCAGCTTTAATCGTATATGATACTTGATCTTTTTTAGAACTTAAGCCAAAAGAATTTAAAGTGTTGGCAATAACTAGTCCAAAGTTTAAGGCAGCAATTGTATCCATGGTGTTATAGCCTTCTAAGAAGCCTTTAAGAAAAGGCGAACTCGCATAATTAGCGCTTGCTTCACCAACACTTTTTTCACCTTTAAAGACAAACGAAATAAATAAGAACACCAATAAGATTAATAAACTAGGTGTTAAATATCTGCCTATTCTTTCAACTAATTTATTTGGTGTTAAACAAAGCCATAAGGCAATTAAAAAGAAAACTAATGAATAAACAAACATCCAAAGTTTTGTATTAGCACCACTTGGCAAATAAGGAGCTACAGCCATTTCAAAAGGAACCGACGCAGCACGAGGAATACCAAGGCCTGGACCAATCGCAAGATAGATTAATATGGCAAAGACAACACTAAAATATTTACCTACATTTATACCTAGTTTATCTAAACCATTAAACTGTGCTACTACAACTACGCCAAGTACTGGAAGTACTACGGCTGTAATTAAAAATCCGCACATTGAAATTAAAGTATTGTTTCCAGCGTTTTGTCCTAAAAATGGTGGAAAGATTAAATTTCCTGCACCAAAAAACAAAGAAAACAACATAAAACTGATTAGTAACATTTCTTTTTTACCCAACTTCATAAAACCCCCTAAATATAAAAAAACACTTGCCTACTTAAAGACGAGTGTACTAATTACCCGCGGTACCACTTTAATTGTATAGAAATTCTATACCACTTCAGACTCTAACAAGCCCTATGCACTAACGTAGCCTTCACGGTGCCTTTTACTAATTTCGAAGTACACAGCTTGAAAGTGATTTGATATCCGCTATTATTTACTAGTTTTCACCAATCCTAGCTCTCTTTAAAACGTTTCACGGTATCCGTCTTTGTCATCGCTTTTCATAATTCTAACATTAAATAATTAAAAAACTATTGCATATTCAGTTAGCATATGCTAACCTTATATATGTAGTTAGCTGATGCTAACTGGAGGTACTATGTCTATTAATGAAAAAGTTAATTTCCTTAGTAAATGTAATAAAAAAGAAAAATTAGCTTTCTCTTTAGCTAGCACATGTGCGCCAGTTATAAAAGGCCTAACTACATCAAATACCCTAACAGTTAAAAAAGGACAATTTAAGCATATTGAAAAGATGGTTAAAGATACTTGTTTAAGTTGTTATCTTCTATATGCAAACAATGTTAGTGAAGTGGTTTTGATTTCAAGAGATGAGAAACTAAGAGAGCATTTAAGTGATGATTCAGTATCGTGTTATCTTAAAGAATTTGGCTATGAAAACAGCTCATTAGACTATGTTTTTAAAAAGCTATTCTTAAGATTTCAAAGCTTCTATGATGGAAAAGATTGTTTCCCTCATGAACTAGGTCTATTGCTTAATTATCCCTTGGAAGATGTCAAAGGTTTCATTTGTAATAATGGTGAAAATTGTTTAGCTTGCCGTTATTGGAAAGTTTATGCAAATTTAAGTAAAGCTCTAGAAACATTTAATCAATTCGATAAGGCATATGAAACTTGCATATATGAAGTTGTTAATGGATTTAAATTAAATGAAATGATAGTTGGAGGAAACATATGATAAATGTTATATATTGGACTATGACTGGTAATACTGAAGCAATGGCAAACGCTATTGGCGAAGGTGTTAAAAAAG
>CAVFKJ010000081.1:0-6595 GCA_963623125.1 Clostridium sp. CAG:217 | reverse complement strand
TTAAATGGTTTTTATCAAAAAGGTATTAATTTATTAAAAGATATTAGAGATATCTGCAATATAAATAATCAAGTTGTTTATGATGATTATCTTAAGAATTCCATTAAGTATATTGAAACAATAAATAAGTTAAATCCCGATTGTCTAGAAAAAGAAAATAGCTATAGCTTACCTCAAGAATTAGCTAAAGAAGTTGTAAACGAAACTTGCTATAAGGATGAATTAAAGTGCAGCTTACGTAAATATCAAGAATATGGTGTTAAATTTATCTTGCATCAAAAAAGAGTTTTATTAGGCGATGAAATGGGACTTGGTAAGACTATTCAAGCAATTGGGGTAATGGCTAGTTTGCTAAGTTGTGATTTAAATCATTTTCTTATTGTTTGCCCAGCTAGTGTTATTGTAAATTGGTGTAAGGAAATTAAAGAAAAATCTACCATTAATGTTTTTAAACTTCATGGCGATAATAAACAAGATGATTTTAATAATTGGCTTGAAAACGGTGGAGCTGCGGTTTGTACCTATGAAGGCTCGAGTGATTTTGTTTTCCCTGAAAACTTTAAGTTGCCGCTTTTAATTGTTGATGAGGCACACTATATTAAAAACGATAAGACTAAACGCACCAAAAGTGTTTCTAAAATCTGTGATATCAGTGATCGCATTTTGTTTATGACTGGTACAGCCTTAGAAAATAATTTAGAAGAAATGATTGCGCTTTTATATATGTTAAGAGCCGATATTGCGGCAAGATGTGAAAGATTATTACTTATTGGAGATTCTAGCAAAGAAAAGTTTAAAGAGTTAATTGCACCCGTTTATTTCCGTCGTAAAAGAGAAGATGTCTTAAGTGAGCTTCCGGATAAGATCGAAAATAAAGAGTGGTGTGCTTTACTAAAGGAAGAAAAGATTATTTATCAAGGTTCTTTATTAAGCAAAAATTACGCTAATATTCGTCGTGTTTCTTTTAATATAGACGATTTAAATAAATCAAGTAAGGCCATTCGTTTAAAAGAAATTGTGCAAGAAGCTAAAGAAGATAAACGCAAGGTTATTGTTTTTTCTTTCTTCTTAGATACGATTGCTAAAGTATGTAAATTATTTGAAGGGGAGTGTTGCGAGCCAATAAATGGTTCTTTGTCACCTGATAAAAGACAAGAAATCATTGATAAATTTGAAGAAAATGAGAGTATTAGTGTTTTACCTGCTCAAATTCAATCAGGCGGCACCGGTTTAAATATTCAATGTGCAAGTGTGGTGGTAATATGCGAACCACAATTTAAACCATCTATTGAAAATCAAGCTATTTCTAGAGCTTATCGTATGGGGCAATCGAGAACTGTTTTAGTTTATCGCTTGCTTTGCGAAAATACTATTGATGAAAAAATTACTAATCTTTTAGAGAACAAACAAAAAATCTTTGATGAATATGCTGATAAATCTAAGTCAGGTATTGAGAGTGTTGAGATTGATGAAAACAGCTTTTCAAATCTTATTGAAGAAGAAATCAAGAATATTAAGGCAGGCAAATAAAAAGCTGCATTGCAGCTTAGTATTTGATTTCTAATCCAACTTTCTTTTTAACATCCTCAAGTGTTTTATAAGCAATCGCATCAGCTTTTTTAGCACCATCATTTAGAATGCTTTCTAAAGTATGACTATCAATAATTTCTTGATATTTCTTTTGAATACTTTCAAGTGTATTACATACAACATCAGCTACATAGCCCTTAAGTTTACCATATCCTTGATCCTTAAATTCATCTACAATATCTTGCATACTTCTATCAGTTAAAGAAGAAGCTATTTCAATTAAATTATAAAGACCGGGTTGATTTACTTTATCTAGTTGAACAACACCTACTGAATCAGTTACAGCTGACATTATCTTTTTTCTTGCTACCTTTAAATCATCTAATAAATAGATACAGCCTTTATTTGTCTCATCGGACTTAGACATCTTTTTACTTGGATCTTGTAAAGACATAATTCTTGCCCCAACTTTGGCTACAACTGGTTCTGGCACCGTAAACGTATCACCGTATTTATTATTGAAACGGATTGCCAAGTCTCTTGTAAGCTCAACGTGTTGCTTCTGGTCTTCGCCAACAGGAACATAGTCCGCATTATATAAAAGGATATCAGCGGCCATAAGACAAGGGTAAGTATATAATCCAGCAGTTAAGTTCTTTTCACCTTTAGCTGTCTTATCTTTAAATTGTGTCATTCTATTTAGTTCACCTAAATATGTGTTACATGCCATGATATAACCAAGTTCTGCATGCTCATGAACATCGGTTTGTAAAAAGATAGTCGCCTTATTTGGATCTAGGCCACAAGCCAAATATAAGGCTACACAATCGGTTAAATTTTTTCTCAAGTCAGCTGGATCTTGATATTCAGTAATACAATGAAGATTGGCAATAAAAACAATCATTTCATATTCATCTTGATACTTTACAAAGTTTCTTAAAGCACCAATATAATTGCCTAATGTTAATTGGCCAGTTGGCTTAATGCCTGATAGCATTCTTTTCATATGTTCCTCCAAAAAAATAAAAAACACCATTATGGGACGAATTAATCGTGGTGCCACCCAATTTACTTCTTAAATACGTTAACGCCGTAATACGCTATCCAATTCATTTATAAGGCTATAATCATTTTCACCAAACATGATTTCTCTATAATAGTTACCTATAAACTACTACTTCTAATATAGCATTTAATTAATAAAAATGATTATTTTTTATTATAATAATTACGTATGATTGTTATATATACTTCACATGGTTGCGCTAGTTGTCGCAAAGTAAAAAAATGGTTAAAAGAAAGAAATATTGATTATATTGAAAAAAATATTTTTACAACCTTATTAAATGATAAAGAAATAAAATACTTACTGAGTAGAAGTGAAAATGGTACCGATGATATTATTTCTAAAAGAAGTAAATTAATTAGAGAAAATAATATTGATATTGATTCTTTTTCAACTGACGAATTATGTAAATTCATTTGTGAAAATCCTTCAATATTAAGAAGGCCAATTATTATATCAGATAAGAATATGCAAGTTGGCTATGATGAAGAAGAGATAGATGCCTTTGTACCAGCGCAGCTTAGAAGAATCGGAACATGTGAATGTGGGTGCCCGCATTTTGAAAATTGTGGTTGTTTAAGAGAGGAAAAATAGTGAAAGTATTAGTTGGATTATCAGGTGGTGTTGATAGTGCAGTTGCCGCTTATATATTAAAAAAACAAGGACATGATGTAACTTGTTGTTTTATGCGTAATTGGGATTCGGCCTTAAATAATGATACTTTAGGCAATAATACTTTAAATAACGATATTTGTCCTCAAGAAGAAGATTATAACGATGCTAAGGCGGTAGCTGATTCACTTGGCTTAACACTACTTAGAAAAGATTATATTAGTGAATATTGGGATGATGTGTTTAAGACTTTTATTGAAGAATATAAAAAAGGTAGAACACCTAATCCGGATATTTTATGCAATAAATATATTAAATTTGATTGTTTCTTAAAATATGCCATGGAACAAGGTTTTGATATGATTGCCACAGGTCATTATATTAAGGCAGTAGATGGCGATATAAGAGAATATCATAAAGCTTATGATTTAAATAAGGATCAATCTTATTTTCTAGCGCAAGTAAAAAAAGATGCTTTAGATAAATGCTTATTCCCTTTGGGAGATATCGATAAAGGTGAAGTAAGAAGAATTGCTGAAGAACTTAATTTGAATGTGGCTCATAAAAAGGATTCAACAGGTATTTGTTTTATTGGTGAAAGAGATTTTAGAAAGTTTTTATCAAATTATATCCCAATGAAAGAAGGAAAAACAATTGATATTGATACCCTTGAAGTGATAGGAAAACATAATGGTGTATATTATTACACCACTGGACAAAGAAAAGGTTTTGGTGTTGGTGGCAATCGTGGCCCTTATTTTTGTTGTGGCAAGAATGTGAAACATAATTATCTTTATTTAACTAGTATAGAAAACGAAGAATATCTTTATTCTGATAGCGCTTATATTACAGGTATTAATTGGATTAGTGATTTAGATAGTGATGAAGCCGATATTCAATGTAAATTTAGATATCGTCAAAACGATAATGAAGTTCATATTAAAAAAATTGGCGAAAGTGAAGCAATATTAACTTATTCTCAAAAGATTAAGGCCGTTACTGTTGGCCAAGAAGCGGTCTTTTATTTAAATGGCAAGATGCTCGGTGGTGGTGTGATTGATGCCACTTATACAAATGGTGTAGATACAACTAAATATCTAGATGATATCGTTTTAAGTAAATTCCATGAGTGAAACGGTTAAATTAGACGGTATTTTCGTCTATACTTTATATAATTCAAATAACTACATGGTCTCTAAGTTTGAAACTAGTGAAGGAGATACTATCACGGTAACCGGACCAAGTGTTGATTATGAACTTTATAGTAAATATTTGATAAGTGGTGAATATATAACTCATCCTAAATATGGCTTTCAATTTAAGATGCTTACAATTCAAAAGTATATTCCCACTAAAAAAGAAGATATTATTCGCTTTTTAAGTGGGCCAGCTTTTAAGGGCGTAGGCAAAAAAGCAGCCATAAAAATTTATGACGCCTTAGGTGATGATGCCTTAAATATCTTAAGAAATAATCGTAGTGTTTTAGAAAACATTGAATTAACTAATAAACAATTAAATGCTTTATGTAATGGTTTAGATAGTTTTGGTGATGAAGCAAATGATGTTCTTTATACTCTAATTTCAGCTGGTTTTACGACTAGCGAAGCTAAAAAGATATTCAATCATTTTAAAGAAAATACAGCTGTTATTTTTAAGGACAATCCTTATCTTTTTTATTTGGATGTTTATGGCATTTCTTTTATTAGACTAAATAATATTGTGAAGGATTTAGATTTTGAAGATAAAGAAAGAAAATTTAAGGAGGCCTATTTAGTCTATATTTTTAAAGAACTTAGTTTTAAAAATGGTGATATTTATCTTTATAAGGAAGAATTTGAAGCTTATTACTTGAAAAAATATACAGATTTTGATGATGTACTTAAAACTTGTATTGATGATAATTATTTAACTAATATAGATGATCGTTATTATTTAACTTATGATTTAGATAATGAAAAATATATCGCTAATTCTCTTTTAATGGAAAGAGAAGATATTGAAATGGATGATGTTAATCTTGATGAGGCTATTATAGATTGTCAATCTTATTTAAATATTAAATATGATGATAAACAAATTGAGGCTATCAAATCTTTCTTTAATGAAAAGATTTCTTTAATTATTGGTGGGCCTGGAACTGGTAAAACAACACTTATTAATAGTTTGGTTAATATCTTTAAGGATTTCTTTCCGTATAACAATATTATTGTAGTAGCTCCAACTGGTAGGGCGGCTAAAAGAATTAATGAGATTACTAAAGTAGAATCTAAGACAATTCATTCTCTTTTAAGGTGGAATAAGGATGATGATAGTTTCATTCAAGATGAAGATAATCCTATTCTTTATGATTGTCTTATTATTGATGAGTTTTCAATGGTTGATTCTAATTTATTCGCATCGTTATTGAAAGCTTCAAGCTATGTAAAAAAGATATGTATTATTGGTGATAATAAACAACTTCCTCCAATTAGACAGGGAAATGTATTAAGAGATTTGATTGAATCTAATAAATTTAAAGTTACTTATTTAGATACTAATCATCGTCAAAAAGAGGGTAATGATATTATTGAATTATCTAATGATATAAATAAAAATACGGTTGATTTTTCTAAATATCAAAATGACATTAAATTTATCGATATTAATAATTTAAGTATTAATGATATTGTTTCTATTATTGATGAAGATTTAAAAGAAGATAATGATAATCTTAATATGCAAGTTCTCTCACCAATGTATAAAAATGAATTTGGCATTGATAATTTAAATAACGCTTTACAAAATTACTTTAATCCGGCTGATAAAACAAAGAAGGAAAAGGCTTTTGGCAAATATACTTTTAGAGAAAATGATAAGATACTAGAGCTAAAAAATAGGCCAACTGATGATGTTTATAACGGGGATATTGGTACTTTAATAGAAATAGATGAAAAAGATAAGTCTTTCCTAGTAAATTATCAAAGCGTTGATGTTTTCTATAGTTTTGAAGATTTAACCGATATTTCACTAGCATATGCTTTATCTGTTCATAAAGCTCAAGGTAGTGAATATCAAAATGTTTATTTTATCTTTGATAAAAGTCAAAGACATATGCTTTATAAGAAACTAATTTATACAGCCGTTTCTAGAGCCAAGAAGAAGCTTGTTTTAATAGGTGATAAAGGTGTTTTCTTTGAAAGCTTAAATAAAGAAATAAAAGAACGCAAAACTTCATTAAAGATTTGGTTAAATAATAAATAACTTTGGTTTGGCAGTTAAAAACTTTGGTTTGCTTAAGAAAAACTTTGGTTTGGTTAAAAATATAATATTTCTAACCAAGTTATATTTTGGACTATTCTTACTTAAGATTTTATATTTTGTGCTATTATATTTAAGAAAGACAAGTAC
>CAVFKJ010000080.1:0-12053 GCA_963623125.1 Clostridium sp. CAG:217 | reverse complement strand
TTTCAACTTTTGTTTCGTGTGCCAAATGGTAGTCAGCAACAAATCTTTCAAGTCTACCAATTCCAACAGGTTCACCCTTTATGCCTCTTACACACTTAGATTCACATTGTGTTTCTTGAGGACAAACTCTACCACATACGGCAGGTAAAGATGAAGATAAAGAAATAACATTATAAGCGCCTTCATAATCTTTTTCCTTAATCTTTGAAATAAATTCAGGAATATGAATATTAACAGGGCAACCCTCAACACATCTTGGATTTCTACAATTTAAACATCTATCTGCTTCATCAAGAGCTATTTCTTCAGTATATCCTAAAGCAACTTCTTTAAAGTTATGACCTCTTTCAATAGGATCTTGAATAGGCATTGGATTCTTTTCTAATTTCATGTTAGGCATAATTACTAAGCTCCCTTCTTAAACAAGTTACATGCTTCTTCATATTTATGTCTTTCAAAAGTAGAATACATTCTGCCTCTAGACATAGCTTCATCGAAATCAACTTCATAGCCATTAAAATCAGGGCCATCAACACATGCAAACTTAGTAACTTTCTTGCCATCAACATTTAAAGTTAAACGACAACCACCACACATACCAGTTCCATCAATCATAATAGGATTCATAGAAACATCAACTGGTACATTAAATTCTTTACAAGTTAAAACAACAAACTTCATCATGATAAGTGGTCCAATAGTAATGACTTTATCAAAATGTCTACCATTTTCTAACATTTCTTTTAAAGGAACCGTAACATTACCATGTCTTCCATAAGAACCATCATCACTCATAACAATTAATTCATCACTAGTTTGTTTAAATTCATCTTCTAGAATCAATAAATCCTTGTTTCTAAAACCAATGACACTAGTAACGTTGCAACCAGCTTTCTTAAGTGCCTTGGCAACCGGTAAGGCAATAGCACAACCTACACCACCACCTACAACACATACATCTTTTAATCCTTCAACTTCTGTTGGAACACCAAGAGGGCCAACAAAATCATGTAACTCTTCGCCAACTTTCTTTTGATCAAGCTCTAAAGTAGTAGCGCCAACAATTTGATAAATAATAGTAACAGCACCTGTTTCAGGATTAGAATCAGCGATAGTTAAAGGGATTCTCTCGCCTGTTTCAGATACTCTCAAGATAATAAATTGGCCAGCTTTTGCTTTTCTGGCAACAAATGGTGCTTCTACCGTCATTCTTGAAACAGTAGGATTCAATGAATCTTTTGCTAAAATCTTATACATTTGCTTCTCCTTAAAGTTTCAATCTTAATCTTATAAAAGTTCCCATATTTTAACTTTCATAAAATCAAAATTTCACAAGTTCATTTTATCATTATCAAATAGAAAATGAACAAAATAAAAGTAGATTTCTCTACTTTATTTCCACTAGAATTTCACTCAATAATTTAAAAGCTTTATCACTAGATTTTCTAACATTTTCCTCAAACATACTACCATCGCCATCCAAAGTATCTGAGATACATTTTATTGATAAACACTTCACTTTATTAAGGAAACAAGTTCTAGAAATAGCCGCAATTTCCATGTCACAAATTGAACAATTTAGACTTGCTAGATTTTCTTTATCTTGTCTATCTTCCACAAATCGCTCACCAGATGCCACTAAACATTCTTTTAAATCTGGTTTAATTTTTTTAGCTAAAGCAATCAATTCTTTATCAAGTGGTATTTCTACTGTATCAATATCATCATATTGATGTGGTAAAACATTTTCAAAAACAGATGTATCAAAGTCATGATTTATTGCACCCTTTACAACAAATAAATCTGATACTTCAATATCTTTAACTAAAGCACCTGTAACACCATAATTAAGGATAGTTTCAACACCATATTTAGTAATTAGATATTGAGTAGCGCAAGCTGCATCAATCTCACCACAACCCGATTTTAAAGCGTACACTTGATTATCACCTATAAGCGTCTTATATACAACTCTATTGTCTTCTTCAATTGTTTCTACTCTATAATTACTTTCTAAAAAGCTCTTTAATTCTCTTTCAATTGCGATAATAATTCCAATTTTCATCTTTCACCTCACTATTAAATTATAAGTGATAAAATTAAAAACGATGTTCGAAAATAAAAAAGAAATATTAAAGGAAGGATTTAAAGATGGCATTCCTATTGGACTTGGCTACTTTGCGGTATCTTTTTCATTAGGGGTATTTGCTACAAATTCTGGATTAAGCCCCATTCAAGGAGCTATAGCCTCTCTTTTAACTAATGCCTCAGCTGGTGAATATGCCGGTTTTATGGTAATTGCTACTAACGCATCTTACTTGCAAATGATTGTTATGACAATTATTGCCTCATTGCGTTACCTATTAATGTCGACCGTACTATCAAGTAGATGTGATGAAAACCTAAGCCTTAAACATCGTCTATTACTAAGCTTTTACATTACTGATGAAATATTTGCCATAACCATTGCCAAAAGTAAAAAAGTAAATCCCTATTACACATACGGAGCAGTACTACCAGCTACAACCCTTTGGGCTCTTGGAACCTTTCTTGGCATACTAGCCGGTAATATTTTGCCCAATAGAATCGTATCAGCTCTATCAGTTGCCTTATATGGTATGTTTATTGCCATAATTATTCCACCATGTAAACAAGATAAAAATGTATTAATTGGCGTAATTATATCTTTTGTAAGTAGTTTTTTAGCTACTTATTACATACCGTATTTAAAGACTATAAGTTCTGGTACTAGAACAATAATACTAACCATTTTGATTTCAACTTTTATGGCTATAATTGCCCCAAGAAAGGAAGATAATGCATAATATTTGGATCTATATTTTAATCATGGTTCTTACAACCTTTATTATCAGAGCCTTGCCAATGATATTAATTAGAAAAGAAATCACAAATCCTTTCATTAAATCATTTTTATATTACGTTCCCTATATCACATTATCAGTAATGACCTTCCCAGCAATCGTACAAGCTACCGATTCCTTACTTGCAGGATATATTGCCTTAATTATCGGCGTAATTGCAGCCTATAAAAATGTCAATTTAATCGGCGTAGCTAGTTTATGTTGTCTAAGTGTTTTACTAATTGAATTTATAGTATAAGATTTAGGTATGAAAAAAACATTATGTTTATTACTCGCGCTTCTTTTATGCGCGTGTTCATCTTCCTTACCTAAGCCCGAGCTTGCAGAAGGCATTAGAGGAAGCCAACTAGGCATTGATAAAAATATCAATGAGTCAACTATCGATAACTACCTAAATAGAAGCGATGCCGTATATAGAGATATGCGCATGCTTAAAGATGAAGCCAATTATGAAGCAATTGGAGGCGATAGCTATCTAAGTGGTTATGTAAAAGGTTTTGAAGTAGTGCCATATCCATATTTATGCAATGTAACTGGACTACCAGAAGAAGTTGGTTACTCTTATACAGGTACTACTTTATTTACTTTAAATGATGATGGAAGCTATAGTGCTAACTATAAAGAAAGTAATGAGATCTTAGAAACATTATTCCCAAAAGATAAGATTATCTTTTTGATGTGCGGTGGTGGCGGTTATGCTGGCATGACCAAAAAGTTATTAGTAGCTCAAGGCTATGATGAAAATAAAATCTATAACATTGGTGGTTTTTGGTACTATGAAGGGGAAAATGCTATTAGCACCAAAAAAGAAGATGGTACCTATGATTTTTCAGATGTGCCATATCATGAAATAGACTTTGATAAGCTAACGCCAGTTGAAGGCTATGACCCTGATTATCAAAACAATAATAAAGAAGAAGATACTACAGTAAGCGAATCTAACATCATTGAAATTAGATCTTTAAATACTCTAGAAGAAAAGATAGATAACAAAGATACTTTCTTATTATTGATATATTTAAATGGTTGTACATCTTGTGCTGCCTTTAAGCCAATTGTTGTAGAATTAGCCGCTAGTAAGCAAGTAGAAATCTATTCTATTTCCCTAAACGAAGTGAAAGATTATTATCCTGATATTAAATTCACGCCAGCTTTTCTAGTATATAAAGATGGTGAATTATTAGACTATCTAGATGCCAACGATGATGAAGATACAACGTATTATGAAAACCTCTATAATCTTTCAACTTATGTTTCAAAGTATCTAGATATAGAGGTTATGGAAAGTTCTACAAGCAACAGTGAAACTGATTGTGATACTAACGCTT
This sequence comes from Clostridium sp. CAG:217, assembly GCA_963623125.1. Classification (GTDB taxonomy): domain Bacteria; phylum Bacillota_I; class Bacilli_A; order Erysipelotrichales; family Erysipelotrichaceae; genus Colivicinus. The sequence continues at coordinate 7,843 of CAVFKJ010000080.1, read as the reverse complement.
GTTCTTTATCTAATGATTAGCCTTGCAAGCTAAGACAACATGTCTTAATAAAATTGAAGTAGTAATAGAACCAACGCCACCAGGAACAGGCGTAATGTTTTTTACGTGAGGTTCAACATCTTCAAATAAAACATCACCACATAATTTGTTTTTTGTTTCATTAAAGTTAATACCAACATCAACAATTGTTTGATTTACATTGGTATATTCTTTTGTAATGGACTCCATTTTACCAGTTGCACAAATTAAAATATCCGCTTTTTGACATATTTCTTTAATATTCTCTGTTTTACTATGGCATATAGTAACTGTTGCATCTTTAGAAAGAAGTAACATACTAACTGGTTTTCCAATAACCAAAGATCTTCCTAAGACAACAACATTTTTGCCTTTTACCTCAATATTATAAAAATCTAATAATTCAATTACTGCTTGGGCAGTACAAGGTGCAAAAGTCTCTTTTGATCCTATAAAAACACCAGCTAAACTCTCGTTTAAGCAGGCATCAACATCTTTTTTAAAACTAATATGCTTATTTAGTGAAGCTTCATCTAAGTGCTTTGGTAAAGGCCTAAAAACTAGTATTCCATCAATATCTTTACTATCGTTGACTTCATCAAGTTTGGCATAAAATTCTTCACTTGATACATCTTCAGCAAATTCATACTTAACAACTTTTATACCTAGTTTATTAGCTTTTGTATTAATACCTCTTTCATAAGCACTATCATTATCTTTGTTACCTACCTTAAATAAAGCTAAACAAGGATTTAAACCATTTTCTATATCCTTTATACTTTCTTCATCAATATGGCAAGCAACATCTTTTCCCCTTAATATATTTGCCATCTTATATCCTTTCTAAAACCACCTTATAGGCATCATCCGCAATCTTACTATATTTATCAAGAATCTTATTTGCCATATTCTCTAAATTAGTGGCATATTCTTTATCTTTCATTAGCTTGGTATTAACTAAAACATTTAAATATGCCCCTTTTAATGCTCCAGTAGCTAAAGCTAGAGAGGTTCCAACATCTGATATCATAATCTTGCTTGTAATATCTTTTAAACGATTATCAAGTTCAATAACTTTTGCACAATATTTCATGATTGATAAAGGAGGCATACAAGCATCTTGTAAACATTTTTCCAAAATCATAATATATTCAGGATTGTTTTTATCCATCGAATAAGCCTTAGAAAGTGGATAAAATGCCTTGGCATCATCATTTATAGAATGCAATAGTTTATCATCCAATTGTTTTAATTGAAGTGATATTTCCTTAAGTTCATCTTCATATTCTAAATACTTCTTTTTGCCATAGGTAAGTTCAATAGCCATATTGCCCAGACAACTACTAAGCGCTCCAACCAGTGCACTAGTTGAGCCTCCACCAGGCACTGCCTCTTTAGAAAATAAGATATCATTAAATTCTTTAATTGTTTTATTGTACATATTAGAAAAGTCCTACAATTTCGCCATTTTCATCAATATCAATATTCTCACTAGCCGGCTTTTTAGGAAGGCCAGGCATAGTCATGATATCGCCTGTATACACTACAACAAAGCCAGCACCTGCTGATAACTTAACATTTTTGACTGTAATCTTAAAATCTGTTGGTGCATTTAACTTTTTAGCATCATCAGAGAAAGAATATTGCGTTTTAGCCATACATATTGGAAGATTGCCATAACCCATTTCTTCAATCTTTTTAATCATCTTGTTAGCCTTTGTCTCGAAGTTTACACCATCACCATGGTAAATCTTTTTTACAATGGTCTCTATTTTTTCTTTGATACTTAAATTTAAATCATACGCAAAAGTAAATTCATTGTCCTTATCACAATGTTTAGCCACCTTTTCAGCAAGTTCTATAGCGCCTTCACCACCTTTTGCGTAAACTTCGCACTTACTTACATCAATGTTATTTTCGTTACATTTTTGTAAAACAAGGTTAACTTCACTATCGGTGTCCGATTCAAAAACATTCAAGGCAACAACACAAGGAAGTTTATAAACATCTTTAATATTATTTACATGTCTATATAGATTATCTAAACCTTTTTCAAGTGTCTTTAAATCTTCAACCTTTAAATTATTTTTATCACTACCACCATGTAGTTTTAATGCACGAATACTAGCTACTAAAACAACAACACTTGGCTTCAAATCTCCTTTTCGGCATTTAATATCCAAAAACTTTTCCGCTCCTAAATCAGCACCAAAACCAGCCTCGCTAACTACATAATCACCTAGTTTTAAGGCAAGCTTTGTCGCTTGTAAAGAATTACAGCCATGAGCGATATTGGCGAAAGGTCCACCATGTATTAAAGCAGGATTGCCAGCTAATGTTTGAACTAAATTTGGTTTAAAAGTGTCTTTTAGTAAGACAGTCATAGCACCATTTACCTTTAAATCTCTAGCTGTAACCTTTTTATCATCATAAGTATAACCAACAACGATATCACCTAATTTTTCTTTTAAATCACTTAAGCTATTAGCTAAACAAAAGACCGCCATAACCTCACTAGCTACGGTAATTTCAAAGCCATCTTGTCTCACATTGCCATCTGTTTTATTACCAAGTCCATCAACCACATTTCTAAGTTGACGATCATTCATATCCACAACTCTTTTAATCGTAATAGTCTTAGGATCAATATTTAATTCATTACCTTGATAGATATGATTATCTAAAACAGCACAAAGTAAATTATTAGCTGCCCCAATCGCATGAAAATCACCTGTGAAATGTAAATTGATATCTTCCATTGGACAAACTTGAGCATATCCTCCTCCAGTTGCCCCACCTTTTACGCCAAATACGGGGCCTAAAGAAGGTTCTCTTAAGGCTACTACGGTTTTTTTACCAATTAGATTTAAACCATCCGCTAAACCGATTGTAACTGTTGTCTTACCCTCTCCTGCACTAGTTGGACTAATGGCACTTACTAGAATTAGTCTTCCATCTTCTTTCTCTTTTAAATCAACTAATAGCTTATTATCAATCTTAGCCTTATATTTGCCATAACACTCTAAGTATCTATCATCTACACCAATCTTCTTTGCGATATCAACTATATTTTCCATTGTATGTTGTTTACTAATCTCAATATCACTAAGCATAAATTATTCCCCCACGTTTAAATTACTACCATTGTATCAAAAAAGGAGATACATGAATCTCCTTTAAGTTAATTACTATTGCCAGAAACGGATTTGGTAGCCTCATAGCCGAAATTAGAATACAAATCATAGTAATCACTAGTTAAAGCCACAAACTCTCCTTCTTCATAAATGATGTAATATCGCTCACCACTATCCCAATCATCAATAGCCATATAAGCATTATCATCTTCCATCAGAATTTTCTTTACATCATCCATGCTTAACATATCGCATGCATAATTATAATTTATAACCTTATTACCACTATCGTAAGAAACATCTAATGTATTGGCATATGTTTCAATACTGTGATCATAATAACCATCAATGGCTCTTTTTCGATAGCCTTCCATTAAATCCGTAATACTCTTTGAATCAGGAGTAGTTGAAAGCGTGAAGTAATTTCCATATTCACTACTCGCAAGGCTTGTATCCTCAAGGCCCTTTACTTCACCTAAGAAATCATAGAAATCGCTATCTTCATCTTTAAACAAGGTTTGCGAATAATATGTATAAGACATCTTGCCATATTCAAATCGATAAGTATTCGATAAACCAAAGCCATGTGATCTATCACATACAACATTAAATAATAGCGATAGAACTACACCAATACAGAACAAGATTATTTGTATTTTAGATAATCTAAATGTTCTCTTGTATATGAAATTACCAATTAAGTAGCCAAGGAATAATAGAATATATAGAATAATAAAACTAAAATCGCTTAGCATATTGCGATATGTGCACGCAATCGTAAATAAAGAAATAATTGTATAAGCACCTATTACAAACGGATAAGCGAAGAAACCATCGGAATAATTACCAGCTCTTTCTACTTTACGATTATTGAAAGTCTTAAACAACAAGATTCCAAATAATACAATATAAACAAGCCCTGCAACTAAATAGCCTATATATTCCATTGAATTAATCGTCAAAGTATAAAAGGCACTTAATACCGTTAAGGCAACAGGCGATAGATAAACTAATATATTCTCAAGACTTTGACTTATATCTACCCCCACTAAGAAAGTACCCTCAAAAAAGATCGCCATCATAAATAGTACTAGTGGAAGTAAATCATAAGCTAGTATCATAATTACGCCATCTAATACCGTATTAGCTAAAAGATAAATAAAAGTATTAAAGATAATCAACATCGTAAAGCTAATAAGAGCTACTAGAATCATCATTAGTAAAATACTAACTACTTTCTCGCCCATCACAAGACAACTAATAATATTTATAATGCTTGCCAAAAGGTAAGGCACAAAACAAGCTAATATACAAAATAATAAGCCCGTAAACAGTAATGACTTTCTTGAAATATTTAAAGAATAATAGGTATCTACAGCCCTTTTATCATGCACATATGAAAATATAACAAGCGGCAATATAAAGGCGGTTAAAGCACCTATAGCGTAAGATAATACTTTAGGATTTGCGATAAGCTCGTATTGACTGGTATTTTTGCCAAAGCCAGAGAAAGCAATTATACCCTGAACAATACAAATGGCTATTAAAAAGTACTTTTTAGATTTAATTAAATAATTAAAATAGTTCTTATTTAACATTATTACCTCCTGTATGTTCATAGATAAACAACTCTTCAAAATTTACATTTAGCACATCAAGTAAAAGCGGATTAAGTTCTTGTAGTTTTTCATAAACTTCTTCCTTTTCACCCTTGATAACCAAAGTAATAATACGACCTTCTTTATTCTTATATAAAACATGAAAGTCTTTAAAAACAGCTAAATCAACATCTTTATCAAAAGCCAATTGATATTTATTCACATTAGCCTTAGATTCTAATAAATCACCATAAGTTTCAATATTGCCATTTTCTAAAATGCCATAAGAATCACAAATATCCTCTAATTCTTTTAAATTATGTGAAGAAATAATAATTAGAGAATGATTATCTTCAATCAAATCACTTAAGGCATTCTTGATATGAACTCTGACCATTGGATCTAGTCCATCAAAAGCTTCATCTAGAAGTAATAGTTTAGGCTTGCATGCCAAAGCTAGAAGCAACATGGTTTGTCTTTTCATACCCTTAGAAAACTTTGAAATATTATTTTTAGGGTTTAAACCAAATAGATTTAAATACTTATTGTAAACTTCTTCATCGAAGTCATAAAAGCTCTTATAAAAGTTCTTCAAACTTTCAATAGTTGAACCATATGGAAAATATGGATCATCACTTACAAGTAATATATTCTTTCTTACTTCAAAATCATCATAAGTATCCAAATTATCAAAAAGAATACATCCATCATCTAGTTGATATATACCCGCAATACTTCTAAGAAGTGTTGATTTACCAGCTCCATTAACGCCAACAAGACCAAAAATAGAGCCATATTCAATGTTTAAAGAAACACCACTTAAAACCTTTTGATCATCAAAAGCTTTATATACATTTTTAATCTCTAGCATCTAATTCTCCTTATATACCCTATTAGCTACACTTAATATTTCCTCAAGTTTATAGCCATTTTCCTTTAACTTGTGTATAAGAAAATCAACTTCATCAAGATTTTTATTATCAGACTTAATATCAGCTACAAAGTTACCCTTTTTAAGCACTGAATAAATATAGCCTTCTTTTTCTAATTCTTGATAAGCTTTTTGAACGGTATTGGGATTAATACCCAAATCACTAGCTAATTCTCTTACACTAGGAAGTTTATCGTTTGGCTTTAAGACGCCAGCATTTATAAATTTTATAATTTGTGCTTTGATTTGTTCGAAGATTGTTTCTTTACCCTGTAAATTAATAAGAAACATCTTACCCCCTAATCAAGTTTATTTAACTTTCCATCTTTAAGAAGTAAACACTTATCCGACATTCTTGCAACCTCATCAGAGTGCGTTACAACAATGATTGTCTTACCATAATCATGGGCAAGTTCCTTAAAGATATTAATTATTTCCTTTTCCGTAGCCGTATCAAGGTTACCAGTAGGCTCATCGGCAAAAATCAAATTTACATTACAAGCCAAAGATCTAGCGATAGCCACACGTTGTTGTTCACCACCTGAAAGTTGGCCAACAATACGATCAGCCTTACTTCTTACAATACCGAATTTTTCAAGTAAGTTATAAGCTACATTCTTCTTATCCTTAGGAACCTTATTATCCGTTTCCTCCATGGCAACCATAACATTTTCTACAGCTGTTAAATAACCAATTAAGTTATATTGTTGGAAAACGATAGAAATCGCATTTCTTCTATATTTTGCCAAGCCCATCTTCTCAACATCTTGTCCCTCAAAATAGATAGAACCACTCTTTGGCTCATCTAGTCCGGCAACAAGCGATAAGAATGTTGTTTTACCAGAACCAGAAGGACCTAGAATTGTATAGAAATTGCCAGATTCAAAGGTGAAACTTAAATCTTTAAGAATTTGTCTTTCATAACCACCATCAATATATGAATAGTTAATATTTTCTAATTTTAAAATTTCTGACATATTATCCTCCTTAGTTTTGGTTCATTAAAATCTTCTTAGGATTAAAACGCATTATCATCATTGAAGGAATTAGAATTGAAATTAGTACAATAGCCAAACCTACAACATAGATTTCTGCAATGATAATTGGCGAAATGGAAACATTATAGTTACTTACAATATCTTCTAAGGATACCTCAGAAGTATAATCTTCATTCCATACATCGGTAACAAAATAGCCATTACTATTATCATCATCTTCATCTAATCCACTTGAAGAAATTTGATATTGCAATACTGTTTGGCCAACTTTATTAGCCACTAAGCTACCCGTACCAATTGATAATGTAAAGCCAAGTAAGGCAACTAAAGCAAGCTCCACAAAGAATTGTGCTACTACCTTAAATTTACTTGCACCAAGCGATAATAAGACACCAATTTCATATTCTCTTGTCTTTAATGTTAAGGCCGTAATTAAAGTAATAATTACTACCGCATTTATTACAACAAGCCAAACAATAAAGTTTGCATAAAGAGTAAGCGTATCTAAAGGCTTAGCTAATTTATTAAATTCGGAATTATCAACGGTGATAGTCTTATAATCACCTAATTTACCTGCATAATCTTCTACAAATTGATCTACTTCAAGTGGATCCTTTAATAAGAATGTTACTGAATTTAAAGTAACTTGACTTAAATTATCAATCGAAGGACGATTGCTTTCATTTTGATAATATTCGTCATCTGGATTTAACTTAGAATAGTAATCAAATATCTTTTGTTGAAGAGGAACACTGATTGCCTTATAAGTAGTACCAGGCATTAAAATCATATTATCAGGATTTTGATAAGGCGATAAATAATCATAGCCTTGAGTATCTGGTGTTATTGCTTGATCGTGTTCAAATATACCAATAACTGTAAGATCTGCTGTATAGTCTTCACTAGTGATACCCATATCTTCACCATACATAACTGAAATATCGCTAGCACTATTTGTTAAGAAAGAAATAGTATCTCCAACTTTTAAATTGTTGTGTTCAGCAAAAGCCTTAGAAACAAGACACACTTTATTAGAATTATCGATGTCTTCTTGCGTATAGAACTTGCCCTCACTAATCTTATAGTCACCATCTTCAATTTCAATCATACTAGGGAAATAGTTAGTCTTAACAAGATATGTAGGTTCTACATATTCAACACACT
>CAVFKJ010000079.1:0-24014 GCA_963623125.1 Clostridium sp. CAG:217 | reverse complement strand
AAGATTAAAATAGATTGTTATTTGGGATAAAAATACTTATTGTATCCGACTAAAAAAGCCGTTGACAGTAAAAGACCAAAATCCTAAAATAATATCGACAGGACTCCCCGCACCTATCGAAGAAGTGCCCCAGGGGAGACATTTTTTTATTTATGCAATAATACGATAAAGAGCAACTCCATTAGCTAAATAGATTAAAAATTAAATTAAGTGAGGATTTTTTATTTTTTTAGTAATAAAGATATGAAGAAGGGAGGTTGTTGTAAATGCATTAATAAATATTGAAAAATAATAGAATATATCTATATTTACAATGCGACTAATCTTAATCAAATTTTAAAAAATATCTTGTTTATATTTGATATTCAAAATATAATTTAAGTGGGCAAGAAATTTACTTGCTGATAGTCTACTAGGACTTTAAAAGTAGTGAGAGGTCCGAATGGGGACTGAAAAACCATTCGAGAGCAGAATAAACTGTGAAAAATTGATAGAGAGGTAGCATTGTTATCTCTCTATTTTTTTGTTTAAGGAGGATTATGGAGGCAAATCAACAATTTAAAAGTAATATAAAAGAAAAGATAATTGAAAGTTCGAGAATTTATAAGAAAATATTTATCGATTATGATTATTTATTATGCTCAAAGGCGTTTGTTAAAAATGAATTTTATACTATAAAGGCATTTGAAGATAATTTTCAGCATCTTACAGGAGTTAAATCTAGAGTCGCTGCATTAGATTTTTTTAATTTAAGCTATAGTGGAAAATTAAAAGAGGAAGATTTTTTCTTTAAAAGCAAATCAAAAACAGATAAATCAATAAGAAGTACTATAAGAGATAAAGTTACAGTACTGCCAGATATTCATAATATTTTTAGTAAAGATAGTTTGGTTCAAGAAGATTTTAAAAGAAATTCTATTATGTGTTTGTTTGCGATTGAAAAAGAAAAAATTACTTTGGGATTTACTTGTGAAAAATTATCTAAGCCAAAAACTTTGTTAAAGGGTAAAAAACTAGATCAAGAGAAGGCAAGACATTTAGATTTGGTGTTAAGAAGAAAACGTGGTGAAGATAAATTTGGTGAGATGATTGTGGGGGATGAGGAAATACTTAAAAAGTATGTGAACACTATTAAAGAACAGCTTAGCGAAGAATTGTTGCAATCGGTAAAGGCATATGAGGAAAAAGATATGGGAGATGATTGCGAAAGCGAATAAATATAACGATAATGATATAATCAATCTAACGATATATAGGAGGAAAATATATGGGTTTAATTAAAGCTGCAGTTGGTGCTGTTAGTGGCACTTTATCTGATACTTGGAAAGAGTATTTTGTTTGTGAATCACTTCCTAGTGAAGTATTGATGGTTAAAGGCTATAAAAAAGGCGCTTCAATATTTGGGAGTAATGATGTTATTACTAATGGTTCGGGAATTGTAGTAGCTGATGGACAATGTGCTTTGATTGTTGATGATGGTACAGTTGTTGAAGTGGCTAATGAACCTGGTAATTATACTTTTAATACTGATAAATCACCTAGTATTTTTGATGGTGGTTTAAGTGGTCTTAAGGCAACTTTCCAAACAATGGTTGAAAGATTTACTTATAATGGCGTAGCTAATAGATCACAAGTTGTTTATTACGTTAATACTAAGGAAATAATGGGTTATAAATATGGCACCGCTACTCCTGTTTCATTTAGAGTAAAAGATGATAGTGTTGGTTATGATATTGATGTAGGACTAAGATGTAATGGTGAGTATTCAATCAAGATTACTAATCCTATTCTTTTCTATAAGAATGTGGCTGGCAATTGTAGCCAATATACGAAAGATAATTTAGATAATCAAATGCGCACCGAGTTATTAACAGCTTTGCAACCTGCTTTAGCTGATTTAAGTAATAAGGGTGTTAATCGTTATAGTGATATTCCAAGCCATACTATGGATTTAGTTGATTCATTAAATGAAATTTTATCTAAGAAATGGTCTGATTTACGTGGTATCTCTATTGTTTCATTTGGCATTAATTCAATTAGTCCAACTGATGAAGATTTAAAGCGTATTCAAAATCTTCAAGAGGGTGCTGCTTTAAGAAATCCAAATGCGGCTGCCGGTGCTTTAGCTGCTGCTCAAGCGCAAGCTTTAAGGGATGCGGCAAACAATAGTAATGGTGCTGCAAATGCCTTTATGGGCGTTAATATGGCTGGCACTAATAATGTTGCAAGTCTATTCCAACAAGGTCAAGCTAGTAATAATGCGAGTGCTTTCTGTCCATTCTGTGGTAAGCCAATTAGTGTAGCTGGCGCAGCCTTTTGTCCAAGTTGCGGCAATAAGCTTAGTTAATGAGTGAAATAGTTTCTTATAAATGTCCAAACTGTGGTGCTAGCATTCCTTTTGACGCCAATAGTGGAAAATTAAAATGTGCTCATTGTGGCACTGAGTATGATGTTTCTACATTGAAGGATTTGATGAATGAAGAAAATATCGGTGAGAGTAATGTAACCTTTTCTTCTAAGGCTAGTGAGAAAGTAAATATCGAAGATAAAGTTACCTATACTTGTCCATCATGTGGTGGACAGGTAGTTGGCGATAAGGATATGTCGGCTAGTGTTTGCCCATATTGTGGTAATGCTTTAATCGATTCTAAACAGTTTGATGGCATTTTAAAGCCGGAAATAGTAGTGCCTTTTGCCTTAGATATTAATGCCGCAAAGAAAGCTTATAGTGAGTTCTTAAAGGGTAAATTTGCACTACCTAGTGATTTTGAAGCGAGTAATGTGATTGAAAAGTTAAATGGTTTATATGTACCATATTGGCTTTTTGATGCTAGAGTAAATGCTAAGGGCAGATTTAGGGCGACAAGAGTAAAGAATTATCGTCAAGGCGATTATATGGTAACAGAGACTAGCCATTATCTTGTTTATCGTGATGGTAGTGCTAGTTTTGAAAAGGTTCCCGTTGATGCCTCTAGCAAGCTTGATGATTCTTTACTTGATGCTTTAGAGCCTTTTGATCTTACAAAAGGAACAGATTTTAATAGTGCCTACTTATCTGGTTATTTCGCTGATAGGTATGATCAAGAAAAGGAAACATCTTACGTTAAGGCCAGTGAGCGGATTAATAATTCTATGGCCGCTCTTCTTTCAAGTAGTGTGGTGGGATATAGTTCCTATTTTTTGGAGAATGCTAGTTTTGATTATCAAAATGCCAACGCTTACTATGCTTTATTACCAGTTTATATCTTTTCTACAAAGTATCATGGCAAAGTCTATAATTTCGCTATGAATGGTCAAACGGGTAAGTTTGCCGGTGATTTGCCAATGGATGGTAAGAAAGTAGCTTCTTTAATTGCGATAATCTTTGTAGCTTGTTTTATTATTATTGGACTTATAACTTATTTTTTGGTGAAGTGATATGAAGAAGATAACGATAATTATTAGTATATTATTTCTAGCTCTATTTTCTTTACCAATAAGTGGCAACGATTATAAGCTTGTTGATGAATATGATTGTTTATCTAGTAGTGAAAAAGAAGAGCTAGAAGAGTTAATTGACGAGGAAATAAACAAAGTTGGCTTTGATATTGTGGTTTATATCACCTATAAAGAAGGTTATGATATTACTTCTTTAGCTGATGATTATTATGATAATAATGGCTATGGTTTAGGAAGTGATAATGACGGTATTATTCTTTGTATTAACTATTATGATAGAGATTATACGATTACTACTTGTGGTTATAATACAATCACTTTATTTGCGGATGAGGCCTTAAATAATGATGTTTATCCAAATGTTACAAATTATTTAAAACAAGGTGATAACTATAATGCCATTAGGGCTTTTATAGATGGGATTGATTATGTCTATTCTCATCCTGATAACTATTATCATGAATATCATGAACCTGAAACGGTTAGCGAAAGTGTTAATCCTATTAAATTAGCTTTATTTGCAGGACTTGGTGGTTCGGTATTTATTTGTTTGATTGTTTTCTTAATATTAAGAGGCCAATTAAAGACCCAAGGCATTAAAAGACAAGCTAATCAATATATGAATCATTCTAGTTTGAATTTGTTTAGAAGTGGTGATATTTTCTTATATAAAACACAATCACGTTCAAGAATTCAAAGTGATGATCATTCAAGTTCTGGTGGCTCACATACCCATATTTCAAGTTCTGGTGTCAGCCATGGTGGTGGCGGTTCACATCATTTCTAATTATTAAGTCACATTAAGTTGTGACTTATTTTATAATAGAAAAGAAGACATGGATAAAATTAAAGTTTTGGTTGTAGACGACCAATATGTTGTAAGAGAATTATTTGCGTATTGTATTAGTACTAGTGACAAATATGTTATTAGTGCTTCTTTAAAGTCGGCTTCTTTAACAGAAAGCTATCTAGAAAATAATAAGATTGATTTAGTTATCATGGATATTGTAATGATGGATGGTTCTAATGGTTTAGTTGAGGCGGAGAAGATAAAGAAGAAGTATCCTAATATCAAGATAATTGTTATTACTTCTTTGATTGATGGTGAGATTTTAAATAAGGCAAGAAGTATCGGTATTGATTCTTTTTGGCATAAGGAAATTTCTAAGGATACGATTATCGAGATAATGGATAAAACAATGGCTGGTGAGCATATTTATCCAAGTAATATTCCTGGGGTGATGATTGGGGATGTAAGTAGTGATGAACTTACAGAAAAAGAGCTCGAGGTCTTAAGACTCATGACAAGAGGCTATTCTAATACAGTTATCGCCGATAAATTGTTTATTTCGGAAAATACGGTTAAAACACATATTAAACATATGTTACAAAAGACAGGTTGTAATAATCGTACTGAATTAGCTATTAGGGCTAGAGTTTCTGGTATTGCGATTGATATTGAAGACTAGTTTTGTCGTATAATACAAGTCATGAAATACACATTAGATGACAAGATACTTAAGATTGAAATAAATTCGCTATTTAATGAGCGAATTCAAGATTTTTTTGATGAGTTTATTCCTTCAAAGAAGATACAACATTTACTTATTCAAAATAAGTGGATTAAATTAGATGGTAATCCTTGTAAAAGAGAGGATTTTATTGTTGGAGTTAATTTAGAAATCGATTTATATCCTGAAGAATATCATTATGAAGCATGTAAACATGACTTAGATGTTGTATATGAGGATGAAATAATTTTGGTTGTTAATAAGCCAAAAGATGTTTTGGTACATAGTGATGGAAGCGATGAAGACACTTTAACTAAGTGGGTAGAGGGCTATTATGTAGATAAGCCTTATATAAGCGCTTTGCCAATTCATCGTTTAGATAAGGAAACTAGTGGCCTAGTAGTTTTTTCTAAATCAATTATTTTTCAACCTTTATTGGATAAATTATTGAGCGAGAAACAAATTCGTCGTTATTATTTGGCTTTTGTAAAGGGCAAGATGGAAAAGGATGCTAGCTTAAATATTAATAAGGCTATTGGTAAAGACCGTCATAATTCTAATAAACGGGTTATTTTTAAGGGTGGTCAAAACGCTCTTACAAAGGCACGTAGTTTAGGCTTTAGTAAGAAAGATGATTATTCAGTTTTAAGATGTACCCTTGATACAGGTAGAACCCATCAAATTAGAGTACATTTAGCTAGTGAGGGTTATCCTATTTTGAATGATTCTTTATATGGTGTTGAAACTAAACTTTGTATAAGAATGGGCCTTATGGCTGATGAATTAGAGTTTTATCATCCCTTAAAACAAGAGATGATGAATATTGATTGTGAGTTGCCTAATGATTTAAGCAAACTATATTTTGGAGTTTTAAGATGAATAAGACTAATGCGATGCGTCTTTTAGATAAGGGCAAAATTAAATATGAAGTATTAGAATATGATATTCCAAAAGAGGATTTTTCGGGTGCTAAAGTAAGTGAATATCTAGGTCAAGATCCTAAGATGTGTTATAAGACGCTTGCTTGTAAGCATGAACATGACCTTTATATTTTTGTTATTCCGGTTTTAAATGAACTTGATTTAAAAAAAGCCGCTAAGGAAATTAATGTAAAGAATTTAGAGATGGTACATGTCAAAGACTTATTAAAAGAAGTTGGTTATCAAAGGGGTAGTGTTTCACCAATTGGGGCAAAAAAGAATAAGGGTGTTTTCTTTGATAAAGAAGTTTTAAATCATGATGAAATAGAACTTTCAGGTGGTACTTTTGGTATTAGTTTAAAAGTAAATAGAGAAGAAATTATTAAATTCCTAAATGCCTCAGTTAAGGACTTATGCAATGAAATATGATGCGATAGTAGTGGCGGGTGGCGTTGGTAAGCGTGCTGATTTAGGTTTTAATAAAGTCCTTTTTGTGATGAAAAATAATAAAACCGTACTAGAGAATGCTTGTAACTTATTTATTGAAGATAAGGACTGTGAAAAAGTAATTGTAGTTACTAATGAAGATATTAGATTTGGTAATGATAAAGTAATTTTTGTAAAAGGTGGCAAAGAAAGATATGAGTCGGTTTTAAATGGCTTAATTAATGTTGATAGCCCTTATGTTTTAATTCATGATGGAGCTAGGCCTTTTTTGGATATTGAAGATTTAGCTAATTTAAAAGCTAATGTTGAAAAATATGATTATGCTTTATTGGCTAAAAAGGCTATTGATACTATCAAGTATGTTCAAGATGGTTTTATTGATAAAACGATTGACCGCAATTTTATTTATTATGCATTAACGCCTCAAGGTTTTAAGAGTGCTGATTTAAAGAAGGCTTATAAAGGTGTTGATTTAACAGGTATTACCGATGATGCATCAATAATGGAAAAATGTGGTTATAAAGTTAAAATAGTAGAGGCTAAGCATAATAATCTTAAGCTTACAAATAAAGAAGATTTTTTAAATATATGATCAAAGAAGTAATTGTAGTAGAGGGTAAGAATGATACTTTAAATCTCAAGAAGTATTTTGATGTAGAAACTATTGAGACTCATGGTTTAGGTTTAAGTAAGGAAACTTTAGAATATATTAAGGAAGTAAATAATAAAAAGGGAGTAATCTTGTTTTTGGATCCTGATACACCAGGCGAGAAGATTAGAAAACGTATTAATGACTATATTCCTGGCCTTAAAAACGCTTTTGTTTTAAAAGAGGATGCCAGAGGGCGTAAGAAGGTTGGCGTTGAACATGCTGAATATGCGGTATTAAAGGAAGCTTTAGATAACTTAGTTACCTATCAAGATATTGGTCCTACTTTAACAATCGATGATATGTATGAACTTTCTTTAATGGGTAAGGATAATAGTAGCAAGCTTCGTGATATCATTTCAAAGAAGTATCATATTGGTAAGTGCAATGGCAAGACCATGCTTAAAAGGCTTAATCTATTGGGTGTTACAAGGGAAGAGTTAAATGATTTCAAATATTAATTATGTTAAAGATACATTGGGTGATTTAAAGGCTAAAAAGAAATTTGGTCAGAATTTTTTAATTGATTCTAATATTGTTGATAATATTGCCAAAGGTGCTTGTGATAGTAATTGTTTAACGGTAGAAATTGGGCCAGGGCTTGGCGCTCTTAGTGAAATGTTACTTAAATATTCAAAGGCTGTGGATGCCTATGAGATTGATAAAGACATGTATGAAATCCTAAAGAGAAGTATTAAGGATGAGCGTTTTAATGTTTATCTTGAGGATTTTTTGGATGTTGATTTAAGTAAATATGAAAATCAAGAGATTAGAGTATGTTCTAATTTGCCTTATTATGTTACAACACCTATTTTATTTAAGTTATTCAATTCTAATTTAAATATTTCCAAGATTACTGTAATGGTACAAAAAGAAGTATGTGATCGCTTTAAGGCTAAAGTTGGTAGTGAAGACTATAATGCCTTAAGTATTATTGTTCAATATTTATATGATGTTAAACAAGAGATGACGGTTTCAAAAAGTGTTTTTTATCCAAGCCCTAAAGTAGATAGTGCAGTTGTTTCTTTTACACCTAAATTTAAGCGTAATTTCGATTATGAAAAAGGTTTATTTGATTTTATTGAAAAGTGTTTTGTGAATCGAAGAAAGACTTTGCATAATAATCTAAAGAACTTTTTGGATAATGAGATGATTGATAAAATATATTCAAGAATGAATTTTAGTGCTAATGTGCGTTCACAAGAACTTCCATTAGAGACTTTTATTGAAATGTATGAGGTTTTAAATGAAAATTAGGGCATATAGTAAGATTAATTTGGCACTTGATGTCATTGGCGAAAGAGAAGATGGTTATCATGAACTTAGGATGATTATGGTTCCTCTTGATTTTTATGATGATATTGACATCATTTATAGTGATCAGATGGAATACGCTTGTAATCGCCCATATATTCGTTTTGATGAAAACAATACTTTGGTTAAGGCCTTTAACTTAATGAAGGAAGAATTTAATATTAGTGATAACTATAGTGTTTATCTAAACAAGATGATTCCTACCCAAGCTGGTTTGGCTGGTGGTTCAACTGATGGAGCTAGTATTATTTCTTTCTTTAATCGTAAGTATAATTTAAATTTAAGCGATGAAAAAATTAAAGAGCTTTGTTTAAAGATTGGGGCCGATGTTTTATTTAATTATTATAGTAAGCCTGCTTTAGTAGAGGGACTTGGTGATAAGCTTACTTTTATCGATATTAAGGATACTTATTATGTGCTTTTAGTTAAGCCTAAAAGGGGTGTTTCGACTAAAGAATGTTATAAGAAGTTAGATATGAATGATTGTGTTCATCCTGATGTTGATTTAATACTTAAACTTTTAAAAGAGGGCGGGGATATTAAGCCTTATCTTAAGAATAGTTTAGAGAAGCCAGCCATTGAGCTTTGCAAGGGTATCGCTAAAGCTAAAAGAGATTTAATTAATGCCGGTGCTGATTTTAGTATGGTTACAGGCAGCGGTTCTACTGTTTATACTTTGGATAGAGATTTTAATAAGATAAGAAGAATTCAAAATAAATTAAATAGTCGTGGTTATTTTGTAAGAAGCACTAAAATTTTAAATGTATAATGTTTCTATGAAAAAAAGAAATATTAAAACTTTAGCTACTTTAGCCATCTTAATTAGCTTAAATATTGTCTTGTCACGTTTTGTTTCAATCAAGGCCGTAAACTTTAAAATTAGTTTTACTTTCTTAACGATTGTTTTAGCTGGTTATTTTTATGGTTATTTTGGGGGCATTACGGTAGCTTTTTTTGGTGATTTAATTGGGGCCTTACTTTTCCCTGTTGGTCCATATAATCCTTTACTTAGTGTAACAGCTGTTTTAAGTGGCATTACTTACGCCTTTTTCTTTAAAAAGGATATGAGTAATAAGAGTATTGTTTGTGCTTGTTTTGTAAATCGCTTTATTGTTAGTTTAATAATTAATACAACAATTATTTCACTTATGTATAATCTTTCTTTTAAGGCTACTTTTATTACCCGCTTATATTCTTCAATTATTATGTTTATCGTGGAAGTAATTGTATTAATATTTATAAGGAAGTATGTTGATCGTATTAAAGTATGGACAAAATAGAGGCAATTAATTTTATAGAAGATGTAAATCATGATGAAGAAAGCCATTTTAGTGAATTAATGGCTTATTTTAATAATATTCAAGATAAATTAAAGATAATTCATGTAGCTGGTAGCAATGGCAAGGGGTCAACTTGTGCGATGCTATCTAGTATCTTAAAACAAGCTGGATATAAGATAGGTACTTTTATATCACCCCATTTAGTTGAATATAATGAGCGTTTCTTGATTAATAGTGAGTGTATTACTGATAGCGAATTTATTGAATTGGCTAATAGTGTAAAGATGGCTTGTGATAGTTTGAAGTATCGCCCAAAGTTTTTTGAAAAGCTAACTTGTATGGCTTTCTTATATTTTTATAAGCATAATTGTGATTATGTAGTACTTGAAGTAGGACTAGGTGGTAGGCTTGATGCGACTAATATAATTAAAAGTTCGCTTCTTTCAATTATTATGAATATCGGATTAGAACATACGGCAATCCTTGGGGATACAATAGAGAAAATTGCGTTTGAAAAGGGTGGCATCATTAAGGAAAATGGTGATGTTTTAGCTTATGATTTAAAAACCGTTTTGCCTGTTTATCAAAAGATTTGTTTAGCTAGGAAAGCTAATTTATATGTATCAGATTTTAATCTTATTAAATATCATCAAGATAGCTTTGATTATAAAGATTATAAAGATATCACTTTGGCTTTAAAGGGTGATTATCAAATTTATAATTGTGCAGTGGTTCTTGATGCGATTTCGCTTTTAAATAAAAAAGGTTTGCGTATTTCGATAGATGATGTAAGGCTTGGCTTAAATAGAGTAAGATGGGACGCAAGAATGATGATTTTAAATGATAGTCCATTATTTATTCTAGATGGTGCACATAATGGCCAATGTGCTAGGGCTTTAGCTACTTCTTTAAGAAGTATTACGGATAAACCGATTACTTTTATCATTGGTATTTTAAAGGACAAAAACTATAGGGAAATAATTGAATGTTTAGCTCCTTTAGCTAAGCAGTTTGTTTGCGTTAGTCCAAATACATATCGCGCTATAGATTGCCATACTTTAGAAAAAACCATAATTGATATGGGCTATAAGGCTACTAGTTTTGATAAACTTAGTGATGCGCTTAGATATGCCTTAAATAATGATGTGGTAGTAGGTTGTGGTTCACTTTATTTAAGTGGAGAGATTATTAGTGCTTATAAGAAGTATTTAAGAAATGAAAATAAGAAGAAGATTGCTAGTTTAAGTAGGGATGATGTTAGATGCTTATCTAGCAAGATTGTAGATAATATTAGAAATAGTGCTGTTTATCAAAAATCCAAGAATATTATGCTTTATATGGCTAAAGATAATGAGATTGATTTAAGTGAGTTAACAAGTGATGATAAAGTATTTTCTTATCCGGTATGTGGACCAAATAATACTATGAGGGCTATGATTCCTAATAATAATGAATTTATTTTTAATGAATATGGCATACTTGAACCAGGCTTAAATAGTATCGAGATGAAGGACATTGATATGATTATTTGTCCTTTAAGCGTTTTTGATAAGGATTTAAAGCGTATTGGCAAGGGGAAGGGTTATTATGATCGTTTTTTGGCCAATAAAACATCTATAATAGCAGGTGTAGCCTATAGCTTTATGCAAGTATATAGGGTACCAGATACTTGCTTTGACAAAAGTTTAGATATTATATATTGTGAAGATAAGGTAATAAAAGGTGGAATATGAAAATTATTATTGTCGGAGGTGGCAAGGTCGGTAAGACTATTGCCAAGGAATTAGCTAAGGAAAAACATGATATTGTCCTTATTGATCATCATCAGGATGTAGTTGAGAATTTATCTAATTCAATCGATGTTTTAGGTGTTGCTGGAAATGGCGCTAGTATGAACATTCTTTTGGAGGCTGGAGTACAAGACGCTGATGTTTTGATTGCGGTTACCAATGCCGATGAAATTAATATGTTATGTTGTCTTTTCGCTAAGAAGGCTAATAAAGATTTAAAGACGATTGCTAGAGTTAGAAATCCTATTTATACTAATGAGATTAGTTATATTAAGGAAGAACTTGGTCTTAGTATGACAATTAATCCAGAGATGATTACAGCTAGAGAAATATCACGTCTTATTAGATGGCCTAGTGCTTTAAAGGTTGATTCTTTTGTAAGAGGTAAGGTTGAACTTATTAGTTTTGCGGTAAATGATAATAAGAATCTAGTGAATAAATCAATTGCTCAAATTAAGAAGGAACATAATGGTGATGTTTTATTTGTGGGTGTTGAAAGAAAACATGAGGCCATTATTCCAAATGGTGATACTGTTATCTTAAATGGTGATAAAGTTTCAGTTTGTGGCACACCAATTGATACTAGTAATTTCTTGAATTGCATCGGTATTTATCAATCACCTATTAAGAATTGTTTGATCGTTGGTGGTAGTTCTACAGCTTACTATTTAACGCAAATCTTACAGAAATCAAATATTGATGTCGTAATTATGGATATGGACGCGCAAAGATGTGAATTCTTGGCTGAGAATTTACCTGATGCGAGCATCATTAACAGTTGTGCAAGTGATGACAATGTCTTGATTGAAGAGGGACTACCAGAGTGTGATTCTTTCTGTAGTTTAACTGGTCTTGATGAAGAGAATGTTTTGCTTTCTTTGTATGCTAAGACTATTAGTAAGGCTAAAATCATTACTAAGGTAAATCACATTAGTTATGATGGTGTTTTAAATAATTTGGATGTTGGTGCTGTGGTATCTCCTAAAAACATTACAGCTAATAATATTATTGCTTATATTAGGGGGCTTTGTAACTCTGGTGAAAATGAGGTTGAGACTATGCATCGTATTTTGAATAATAAGGCTGAGGCTTTGACTTTCATGATTAAGGAGAAGACAAAGTCAGTTGGCAAAACTCTTGAGGAGCTTAAGCTTAAGGATAATTTAATTGTTTGTGTAATCATTCGTAATGAAAAGATTATTGTTCCAAGTGGTAAGACAACCATTGAAATTGGTGATAATGTGCTGGTTGTAACAACACATCAAGGTTTAAATACAATAGAGGATATCGTGGCATAGTATGAATAAAGCTTATATTCGTTATGTACTTAGTTTATGTTTAGGTATTGAGGCTATCTTTCTAATTGTCACTAGTATTGTTGGCTTAATTTTTAAAGAAACGGATGCCTTTTTGGCCTACTTTATAACAGGTTTTATAACTGGAATTATTTCTTTAATTAGCATTCGTCATAAGGCTAAAACTAATATCTTTTTTGCCAAAGAAGGTTTTATGGTTGTAGCTTTGTCTTGGGTAGTGTTATCAATTGTAGGCGCTATTCCTTTGGCAATCTTAAAGGAAGTGCCAAATTTTATTGATGCCTTATTTGAGATTGTATCTGGTTTTACCACAACGGGCGCCACGATTATGAATGATGTTGAATCATTATCACGGGCAACTATCTTTTGGCGGGCCTTTACCCATTGGATTGGTGGTATGGGCATGTTGGTGTTTGCCTTGGCGGTATTACCAGGAGCTGAAGGTAGAGCGATATATATAATGCGTGCTGAATCACCTGGCCCTTCGGTTGGTAAACTTGTATCAAAACTTTCTAATACAGCTAGAATCTTATATAAGATTTATACTGTTATGACTCTTGTTCAAGTAGTTTGTCTTGTGATTTGTGGATTATCTTTATTTGATTCCATTACTCTATCGATGGCAACAGCGGGAACTGGTGGCTTTGGCATTTTGAATGATTCTTTTGTTTCTTATTCTAGTGCTGTGCAAAATGTTACCACCGTCTTTATGATTTTGTTTGGTGTTAACTTTAATGTCTATTACTTTTTGTCTATGAGAGACTTTAAGTCAGCTTTAAACTGTGAAGAGATGCGTTGGTATTTTGGGATTATCTTTGTTTCAGCAATCTTAATCGCTTTAAATATTTATCCAATTTATGGTAACGTCTTTACTACCTTGAAGCATTCTTTCTTCCAAGTTGGTTCGGTTATCACTACAACTGGTTATGCTTCCTATGACTTTAATACTTGGCCAGAATTTTCTAAGACCATCTTATTAACCTTAATGTTTATTGGGGCTTGTGCTGGTAGTACGGGTGGCGGTATTAAGGTAAGTAGAATCGTTATTATGGCTAAGGATTTTAAGAATTCTTTAAGAAAATATATTTTCCCAAGAGAAGTAAAAAATATTCGTTTTGAAAATAAACGTGTCGATAATGAACTTGTAAGTTCCATTAGATCTTATATTTCGATTTATTTCCTTATTTTCTTTGTTTCACTTATTTTATTAAGCTTAAATAACCTTGATTTTGAAACTAATTTCTCGGGTCTTGCCTCATGCTTCAATAATATTGGTCCAGCCTTTTCATTAGCTGGTCCAATGAGTAACTATAATTGTTTTAATTGGTTCTCGAAGATTATTCTAATTATTGATATGTTAGCTGGTAGACTAGAACTTATTCCAATGTTAGTTCTAATTTCGCCAATCTTATATTTTAAGCATAGGAAGATAAGGACTATTGAAGATGAATAGAATACTACTTGTAGCTAATCCAAAATTAAGTGATTATAAAGAGGCGATAAATGACGTATTAGCTAATCTTAAGGGATTAGCTGTTAGTGTTTTTAATAGGCCTTTAAATAATGAAGAAGATTATGATTTATTGGATAATCTACTTAAGGATATTGATGTTTTGATTACCCTTGGTGGTGATGGCAGTATGCTTAAGGTTGCTTCTTTGGCCTATCATCATGATGTAGCTTTACTTGGCATTAATTATGGTGGAATTGGTTATTTAACTAGTTTGAAAAAAAGTGAATTAAATAAATTGTCTTGTTTAAAAGATAATGATTATTTAATTGATCATAGAGGTATGTTAGAAGTCGTAGTTGATAGTAAAGACTATAAGAGGGTTGCCTTAAATGATGTGGTAATTTTAAAGAGTAATATTAATATTCCGATTAAACTTTATGTTAATGATTCTAAAACTTACTTTGCGGATGGTTTAATCATTTCAACCGCGACGGGTTCTAGTGCCTATTCTTATTCGGCTGGTTCACCAATTATTAAAGAGGGCGAAATAATCTTAACACCTATTTGTCCAGTTGGTAGAAGTAGTTCTTATACTATTTTTGATGATGATGTTTCTTTTTCTATTAGGTCGATTAGAGATAATCGAGATAGTGCTTTTTTGTCAGTTGATGGTTCGGATTCGATAAAAATAGATCGAAATGATTTGGTTCTTGTAAGAAAGGCTAGTGGTAAATTAAAGATTGTGAGATTTAAGAATGATTGAAAGATTTGAGATAAATATTGAATGTTTAAGGGATGAGAAGCGTTATTTGACGGTTTATTTGCCAGATATGGATGGTGAATTTCCGGTTTTATATATGATGGATGGCCAAAACCTTTTCTTTGATGAGGATGCCACTTACGGTAAATCGTGGGGAATGTATGATTATTTAGTGAATAGTGAAGCTCCTTTAATTGTGGTGGGCATTGATTCTAGTAGAGGTAATCACAATGAAAGACTTTGCGAGTATTCACCTTTTGATTATGATGATTTTAAATTTGGGCATATTAAAGGCCAAGGACAAACTTTCTTAAAGTGGCTTATTAATGATTTAAAGCCTTTTATTGATGAAAACTATCCTACTTTAAGTAGTCGAGATAATACTTATATTGGTGGCTCTAGTATGGGTGGTTTAATTTCCTATTACGGCTTACTTAAACATAATGATGTATTTAGGGGAGCGGCTTGTCTATCACCTTCACTTTGGGTGGACAATGAGAAGTTAGTTAAACTTGCTAAGTCGGCAAAGATTAATCATGATACAATTATTTATCTAGATTACGGTTCTTTAGAAGCTGGTAAAGGCAAGTTTGCCAAGAGGGCATGTGAAAGCTTTTGGAATTGTGTAGATGTATTAAAAACAAAGCCACTTGATTTAAATGTAAGAGTAATACAAGGCAGTGGTCATAATGAAGCAAGTTGGGAAAAACAGGTTCCTGTTTTCATGAATTTATTATTAAAGGGGGATTAATATAATGAAAAATTTTGTTTTTATTTCACCAAACTTTCCGAGCAATTATTACTTTTTCTGCAAAGAATTAGCTAATAATGGTTTAAGAGTATTGGGCATTGGGGATTGTCCATATGATGATTTAAACTATGAGCTTAAAAATAGTTTGTTTGAATATTATAAGGTTGATTCTTTAGAGAATTATGATTCAGTATTTAGGGCTGTAGCTTTCTTTTCTTTTAAGTATGGCAAGATTGACTATTTAGAGTCTAATAATGAATATTGGCTTGAAAGAGATGCTAGACTTCGTGATGACTTTAATATTAATACTAGTTTCCATAGTAAAGATATGGAATGTGTTAAGTTTAAGTCTAAGATGAAGGAAAAATATAAATTGGCTAATGTGCCAGTAGCTAGATATTATCTTGTTGAAAGTATGGAAGGCTGTCGTGATTTTATTAAGGAAGTAGGCTATCCAGTTATCGCTAAGCCTGATAATGGCGTTGGTGCTGAGGGCACTTATAAGATTAATAATGAAGATGATTTAAAGCATTTCATGGGTACTAAGCCTGATTGCTTATACATTATGGAAGAGTTTATTGATGGTACTATCGTTTCTTATGATGCGATAGTTGATAGTAAGGGCGAACCGCTTTTTGAAACCGGTAATGTTACACCAGTTTCTTTACTTGAGGTTGTCAATACTTTAGGGGATTCAGCATTCTATATTCGTAAAGATCTTCCTGATAATCTAAGACAGACAGGTCGTAAGACTTTGAAGGCTTTTAATGTAAGAAGTCGTTTTGTGCACTTTGAGTTTTTCTGTTTAAAGTGTGATCAACATATTGGTAAAAAGGGTGATATTGTGGCCCTAGAAGTTAATATGCGTCCAAGTGGTGGTATTTCACCTACGATGATGAATTACGCTAATGGTGTTAATGTTTATAAGATTTGGGCAGATATGATTGCCTTTGATAAACTTAGCGTTGAATATCATAATGAACATCGTTATTGTGCTTTTGTCGGTAGAAGAGATGGCTTAAAGCATAAGATGTCTGCTGAAGCCATTCATAAAAAATATGGCGATAAGCTTGTAATGGAAGGAAGAGTTGAAGAAGCTCTTTCTGGAGCTATGGGCAACTTTATGTATGTTGCGTGTTTAAATAGCGAGAAAGAGCTTAATACTTACTATAAGGATTTGCTTAAGTTAGCCTAACAGATAAGGTAGGAAATATCTTATCTGTTTAAACCACCAATCCCAATCGTGGGCGACATCGCCTCCCCAATAATCAAACCAAGCGTTGATACCTAGATTGGCGAAAAGATGTTGCATATATTGGTAGGTAGGAAGACCACTTTGTTCCCAAGCGCCTTGGCCAATACAGAAGATAATTTTCTTTTGATTGTATAAATCAATATATGGATGGTCTTTTGGCATATTGGCCATAAACTTTTCTGGTGAGTTATTATATAGATTACTATCGCTATAGTCACCAAAGAAATAGCTTGAGTCTAGTACACCAGATAAGGCTAACATGCCATCAAATAAGTCAGGTCTTCTTAAAAAGGTAATAGCCGCATGATTTGCACCCATTGAACAACCAAAGGCAATTGGTAGTTTCTTGCAGGGTGCTTTTTCTTTGATATAAGGAACTATTTCATTAGTTATAAAATTAAAGAATTGTTCTTGCCTTGCGCTAGCCCAACTTTTTTCACCTTTGCTTGACCAGCTTTCTTCATCGATTGAATCTACTACAAAGACTTGAATTTGTTGACTATCAATATAGTCGGCAATCTTATCAATTAAACCAAAGCTTTCATAGTTATCAGCTTTTGAATCTTGGGTTGGAAAGGCTAAGATTGGTTGGCCATTTGTGCCATAGATGTTAACACGCATATCTTTATTTAAGATATTAGAATAATACAAGATACTTTCAATATACATAATTTCCTCCCTTTGGCGCGCTTAACAGGGATCGAACCTGCAACCTTTTGAATCGGAATCAAATGCTCTATCCATTGAGCTATAAGCGCATTTATTTATTACTAGAGCCTAGTCCTCCAGTTCTTATATCGGTTACTTCTTCTTCATCGACAGTATAAAATTTCAAGAAGATTCCTTGTACAAAGCGATCACCTTTTTTTAGACTTATCGTTTTTTCTCCCATATTAACAATCGCAACAATAATATGTCCTTGATTTAGGGCATAATAATAGTCGGCATCAATAATGCCTACAGTATTAGCTAACATCATTTGGTACTTAAAACCTAGTGAAGATCTAGGATAAATTGATAAGACATATCCCTTTTCCATGTAGCATCTTATACCAGTTGGGATTTTAACTAATTGTTTAGGTTTTATATCTATATCAAATGGACAAACAAAATCATAGCCTGCAGAGCCAACTGTGGCCCTTTTGGGAATTGTTACATAATCATAATTATCAAAAGAATAGTTTAGTAATTCATTACTATCTTTTAGAAATTGTTCTCTTGTGACTTTTTCAAATTTGCCGATATTCATAAAAATATTATAAATAATTAAAACTTTTTTTAAAATAGACTTGTCAAACTCTTAAAAATTATGTTATATTAAATAAGCGCTAAATAGGCCAAATATTTAGTGAATTGAAGAAGTACTCAAGAGGCCGAAGAGGAGGCCCTGCTAAGGCCTTAGGTCGGGTTTCCGGCGCGAGGGTTCAAATCCCTCCTTCTTCGCCAGTTAATATGCAGATGTAGTTCAATGGTAGAACGCGACCTTGCCAAGGTCGACACGAGGGTTCGATTCCCTTCATCTGCTCCAGATGGTCACGTGGTGTAGCGGTTAACATGCCTCCCTGTCACGGAGGAGATCGTGGGTTCGATTCCCATCGTGACCGCCATTTGTAAAATTAGAGCTCAAGTAGCTCTTTTTTTATGTTTAGTTATTTGTGATATGATGGATTAGGAAATATTTGGAGGTATTATGGCAAACGCTTGGAAAAAATATACTGGTAGTAAGATTAAGCCAGTAATGGATTTTAATGCAGATTATATTAATTTTATGTCTGTTTCTAAGACCGAAAGAGAGACAGTTAAAAACGCTATTGAATTAGCTAAGAAGGCTGGCTTTAAGGATTTAATGTCTTGTAAGAAGCTTAAGGCGAATGATAAGGTTTATTTTAATAATCGTGGTAAATCATTATTTCTTTATGTAATTGGTAAAGAGGACATTACAAGTGGTTTAAATATTTTAGGAGCCCATGTTGATAGCCCTCGTCTTGACCTAAAACAACATCCTTTATATGAAGATGGTGGCTTAGTTTTACTTGATACACATTATTATGGTGGTATTAAAAAGTATCAATGGGTCGCTCAACCTTTAGCTTTACATGGTGTTGTTTGTAAAAAAGATGGCAGTGTAAAAGAAATTGTTATTGGTGAAGATGAAAATGATCCTGTACTTGGCATTTCCGATTTGCTTATTCATTTAGCAGCTGATCAAATGAAGAAGACGGGTTCTAATGTAGTAGAGGGCGAAGATCTAAATGTCTTATTTGGTTCTATTCCTGCTAGTAGTAAAAAAGAAGAAAAGGATTTAGTTAAGAAAAATATTCTTGATATCTTAAAGAAGAAATATGACATTGAGGAAGAAGATTTCCTTAGTGCTGAACTTGAAGTTGTACCAGCTGGTAAGGCTAGAGAATATGGCTTAGATAGAAGTATGGTTATGGCCTATGGTCAAGATGATAATGTTTGTGCTTATACTTCTTTAAAAGCAATCTTAGAGGCTGATAAAGTAGATAGAACAAGTTGTTGTATCCTTTCTGATAAAGAAGAGATTGGTTCTGTAGGCAATACCGGTATGTGTTCTAGTGCTTTTGAAAATTCTTTAGCTGAGCTTATGGATAAGTGTGGTGAATATAGCGAGCTTAATATTAGAAGATGTCTTAGAAATTCAATGATGTTGTCAAGCGATGTTAGTGCGGCACATGATCCTAACTATCCTTCAGTAAGTTCACCAAATAATAATAATGCAGTATTTGGTGGTGGTATTGTTTTCAACAAATATACTGGTGCTAGAGGCAAGAGTGGAAGTAATGATGCTAATCCAGAATTTATCGCTAAGATTAGAAAAGTAATGGATGAAAACGATGTAACTTATCAAACAAGTGAACTTGGTAAGGTTGACCAAGGTGGTGGTGGTACTATCGCTTATATCTTGGCTAATAAGGATGTTGAAGTAATTGATGCGGGAGTAGCTGTACAAAACATGCACGCTTGTTGGGAAGTTACTAGCAAGGTCGATGTTTACGAAGCTTATAGAGCATACAAGGCTTTCTTAAAAGATATGAAATAAATAATATAGAAGGTGCTTAGGCATCTTTTATATTGGTTTTAATCGTATAAGATATAGAAAAAAATAGTAACAAATGTTAGGAAAAAGGGAGAGACTTCAATGAAAAAATTATGCACGCTAGCATTGTCTATATTTCTATTATTTTCATCATGTTTAGTAGTAAAAGCTGAAAATGATGAAGATAACCATGAACATGTAGATAATGATACTGAGATTACGACAGTATCTGAGTCTAGTGATAATAGCTCAACTAGCTCGGGAAAATGTGGTGATAATCTAACTTGGACGCTTGATAGTGAAGGGAAATTGACTATAAGCGGAACTGGTCAAATGACAAGTCATCCTTGGGAAAGTAGTGATGTTAAAACTGTCGAGATACAAGATGGTGTAACAAATATTGAAGATTCAGCTTTTTATGGTTGTAGTAATATGACAAGCATAAGTATTCCAAGTAGTGTTACATCAATTGGAAGTGCTGCCTTTAATAGCTGTATAAGACTTAAAAGTATAGATATTCCTAGTAGTGTAACAACAATTGGGGAGAATGCCTTTTGTTATTGCAACAGCTTAACAAATCTAGTAATTCCAAATAGTGTAACAACACTAGGAGATTATGCCTTTTCTAACTGTAAAAATTTAACCACTGTAACACTTTCAAATAGTGTTAAAACATTATGTTATCCTTTTAATAACTGCAATAAATTAACAAATATTTATTTCTATGGAACTGAAAGTGAGTGGAAGAACATAGCGGATAGTGTTGTGAATAGCACTGATACAAATATAACCGTACACAAAATTGCTTATGGTGATTGCGGCAAAAATATAAATAATGTAACTTGGACACTTGATGAAGATGGAAAGCTAACCATTAGTGGTACAGGGGCAATGTTTGATTTTTCAGTTAATCTTCGTGCTGGTTGGACAGCAAGTAAAGTAAAAACTGTTGAAATTAAAGAAGGTGTGACAACAATAGGTGGTTATTCGTTTCTTTATTGCGAAAACCTAACTGATATAACAATCCCAAGTACGGTAACTGAAATAGGTGATTATGCCTTCTATAAAAATAATAGCTTAACCAGCATAACAATTCCAAGTACTGTAACAGAGATAGGAAATAATGCGTTTTCAGCTTGTGAGAATTTGAAATCTATAGATATTCCATCTAGCATAACTTCAATAGAAATGTATACATTTTCTTATTGTTCCAATTTAGAGTCAGTAACAATCCCAAGCACTGTTACCAAGATAGAAAAATATGCCTTCTATAAATGTAGTGAATTAACATCTATAACTATCCCATCTAGCGTAAAAACTATTGGGGAAAGTACATTTGAAGAGTGCACCAAATTATCTAGTATCACTATTCCTGATAGTGTAACCTCAATTGGCAATGATGCGTTTAAGAATTGCAGTGAATTAACTCTTGTACATATACCATCAAGCGTAACATCGGTTGGTACTTCTATCTTAAATAATTGTAGTAAAGTAACAGATATTTATTACTATGGCACTAAGGAACAATGGGACGCTATTAAGGAAAATGTCTTGAAGGATATAGGAACAAACCCAACAATACATATCGTTGCCGGATCTGGCAAGTGTGGCGATAATCTAACTTGGACACTTGATGGTGATGGAAAACTTACTATTAGTGGAACAGGAACGATGTGGAATTATTCGAACTCAAATAGGCCTTCATGGGATGAAAGTGAAGTTAAAACAGTTGAAATTAAGGACGGTGTCACATCGATTGGCGATTATGCGTTTGCTTCATGCAAGAGTTTAACAAGTATTGTAATACCTGATGGTGTAACAGCGATTGGTGAATCGGCCTTTATTTCATGTGAAAACTTAACAAGCGTATCTCTTCCTTGTAGATTTAATGGTGCTTTGAATTCTACTTGGTTTAAAAATACTAAAGTGACTGCACCTACTTTGCGTGAGCATGTTTTAAATAACGTAGCTAAAGAAGATGCGGCTTGTACAAAAGATGGCTATAAA
Organism: Clostridium sp. CAG:217; assembly: GCA_963623125.1. GTDB lineage: Bacteria > Bacillota_I > Bacilli_A > Erysipelotrichales > Erysipelotrichaceae > Colivicinus. Next base: position 2,062 of record CAVFKJ010000079.1, on the reverse strand, counting down.
GAATATTGGCAATGCAAAAAGTGCCAAAGGATGTTTTCTGATGAAAATGGAACAGATGAAATTACAACACCTGTTGTAATTCCTGCAACCGGTCATAATTTCACTAATCCAACATATACTTGGAGTGTCGATTATAAGAAATGTACAGCAGTTAGAGAATGTCAAACTTGCCATGAAGAAGAGAAAGAAACACAAACTTCAACTTCTACAGTAGTGAGAAATCAAAGCTGCATAGATTCAGAATTAACTGAATACTCGGTAACTTTTACTAACAAAGCGTTTGAGGCTCAAACAAAGCAAGTTGAAACAGCTAATGCTTTAGGTCATAAACTTACAAAGGTTGATGAAGTTGAAGCGAAATGTGAAACCGCTGGCCAAGAAACTTATTGGAAGTGCGATACTTGTAAGAAGATGTTCTCTGATGATGAAGGAATAAACGAAATTACAGTACCGGTTGTAATAAAAGCTCTAGGACATGATTATTCAAAAGAATGGACTATTGATAAACAAGCAACTTGCACAAGTGAAGGAAGTAAATCTCGTCATTGTTCAAGATGTGATAGTAAAACTGATGTTACTTCAATTCCTAAAACAGATCATAATTATGATGAAGGCGAAGTAACAAAAGAGCCTACATGTACTGAAACAGGTGTTAGAACATATAAATGTAAAGATTGTGGCGCTACTAAGGAAGAAACAATAAAAGCTCTTGGTCATAAGTTAACCAAGGTTGATAAGATAGAAGCAAAATGTGAAACTGCTGGTCAAGAAGCTTATTGGAAGTGTGATGTTTGCGAAAAGATGTTCTCTGATGATAAAGGAACAAATGAGATTACAGCACCGGCTGTAATAAAAGCTTTGGGCCATAAACTTACAAAGGTTGATGAAGTGAAACCAACTTGTACAGATGCTGGCCAAGAAACTTATTGGCAGTGTAGTACTTGTAAGAAGATGTTCTCTGATGAGAAAGCGACTATTGCGATTGAGAAACCAATTTTTATTGATGCTTTAGGCCATGATTATTCAAAAGATTGGACAGTTGATGAAAAACCTACTTGTACAAAAGAGGGCAGTAAGTCTCATCATTGTTCAAGATGCGATAGCAAGTCTGATGTAACACCGATTGCCAAGATAGCTCATAATTTTGAAGATCCAACGTATACTTGGAACGATGATTATAAACAATGTCAAGCTAAAAGTGTTTGTAAATCGTGTGGTGCTCTAGTTTTTGAGCTAAAAGACTCAACTTCTAAAGTGATACAAGTTGCAACTTGCACATCATCTGAATTAACTGAATATTCTGTGACATTTACTGGTGAATTATTTAAAGCGCAAACAAAACAAGTAAAAACAGCTGATGCTTTAGGTCATAAGCTAACTAAGGTAGAAAAAGTTGATGCGACTTGTACAAAAGATGGCCAAGAAGCATATTGGAAGTGTGATACTTGTAAGAAGATGTTTTCTGATGATAAAGGAATAAATGAAATCACGGCCCTTGTTGTAATTAAGGCAAGTCATAAGTATGGAGATATAACATATACTTGGAGTGATGATTATAAGAAGTGTAAGGCTTATAGAGAATGTCAAACTTGTCATGAAGAAGAAGCTGAAGAACAGCCTTCTAGTTCTAAGGTGATAAGAAAACAATCTTGCATTTCATCTGAATTAATCGAATATTCTGTATCATTTTCTAACAAAGCCTTCAAGACTCAAACAAAGCAAATAGAAACATCTGATGCTTTGGGTCATAATCTTACTAAGATAGAAAGACAAGAAGCTACAGTCACAAAGCAAGGGAATATCTTATATTGGTATTGCAATAGATGTAAAAAGTATTTTGCGGATGAAGGGGCTTTAAAAGAAATTACACAGGCTGATACTATAATTCCTAAAGCTGCTCCTATTATTATTAAGGGAAATGGTGTATCTATAACGGTAGGTGAAAAGATAGCCTTAGCATTTACATCTAATGCTTTATTTACTGATTTTAAAGAAGTTAATTTAGATGATAAAGTTTTAGATAGTAAATACTATACTGTTGTTTCAGGTAGTACTGTAGTTA
>CAVFKJ010000078.1:10074-13516 GCA_963623125.1 Clostridium sp. CAG:217 | reverse complement strand
GCGACTGTTAAGCCACTTTAAGAAGATTTATAGTTTTACAAGTGTTAAAGTACCGCTTCCTGCAGTATTACTTGCAATAATTGCGGCCTACATTTAAATAAAATATTCCAATTGATTATCGTAATGATAGAATTAAGGTGATTTTGGGAGAGTATATATGAGACCATTTAAGAACTTATTGTTTGTTATTATATCGTCATTTATGATGATAACTATTATGCCTATTAGTACATATGCTGAGACAATTTATGGCTATAGTGGAAGTGGCGAGAATGTAGTTAATTATTATAGTGTAGATGCGGCACTTGAGGCATGCAAAACCACTAAGGTTGTTATGAAGGAAAATTGGAGTGTTGACCATGAAATTGTTGTTGATGGCACATTTCAAATGGAGATGAATGGCCATTCTATTTCTAGGTCTAATAAGGGTCGTGTTTTTAGTGTCAGTGAAAATGGCCAACTTTATTTGACAGGAAATCTTGTAAGTGATGTATCTTTTACGGTAAAAGACTATTCAAGCGATTATGCGATAAAAAATAATGAATATGCAAAGATTAAGAGCGGCGGTTTAGTTACTGGTGGGCACGGTGATGAAGGTGGAGCTATCTATATGAATAAGGGTTCTTTAGTTAGCTTAAAGAATGTAGCTATTGCTGGTAACTTCGCTGATGCTGGTGGTGGTATTTATGTTGGTGGTGATGATTGTACCATTGACTTACATAAGGCTTATATTGCCTATAATAAGGGAAGATGGGCTGGTGGTGCCATTGGTTCTAAGAGTGATGGTACAAGAATTTATCTAGAAGATGATACTAGTATTTATAGAAACTATACTGAACAAGGTGGTGGCGGTATTTATATTGCTGGATCATACTTTAATATTGTTTCAAGTACTAGAAATGGTTATATAAATGAGAATAGGGCAAATGATGGCGGTGCAATTGATATTGCGGGTAAGACATTTGGAATTAACAGTGGAACAATTGAAGGTATTACCTTTAAAGCTAATACTTGTAAGCAATTTGGTGGTGCTATTGCGATGTTTCAAAATAATACAACTGTTAAGGATTGTACTATCAGTGATAATACAAGTAATTTAAAGGGTGGCGGTATCTATACTTATGGTAAAAACATTATTCAAGATACCACAATCAAAAACAATCGCGTTCAAGTTGAAGAAAATAATGTGAGTCTTGAGGGTGGTGGTATTTATTGTCATGGCTATTATGATATTACTTTTAAGGGTAAGGTTATTGTTACTAACAATATTAGAAGAATAAATACTAAGGATGATGTTTTCTTGGCTACTAATGCTTTTTGGACAAAGGCTTATATTTTGGCTGATGGATTAGATATTAATAATTCTTTGATTGGTATTAGAACAGAAGAAAGTGGTGATCGTAGGGTTGTTAAGAATCTAGAAACATTTGGTTATGGTTATAATTTCTTTTTAGATGATAGTTCATATCATTTGGGTTTTGAATCAAATGATAAAGAGTTATGGCAAAGAAAAGATGGTACTACTTATACGGTAAGTGTTGGTGGTACAAAGAGTGGTGTTTATAAGGCTGATACTAAAAACGTAAGTGTTGCGGTTGATAATTCACTTGATAATGGTACGGTATTTGATCATTGGGAGAATTTGGGTTCTTTACAATTAAGTGATAATACAAGTAATATCATTAGTTTTACAATGCCTTCGCATAATGTAGATTTACAACTAGTTTACGCAAATGCCTCTACTGATTTTGTCTTAAATGTAGATTATCCTAGTGCTGGTGAAGACTTCCCTACTACGGCTGTATTAACTTATAAACAAAATGGTGAGGAACATTCAAAGAACGTTAAGATTGGCTGGTATGCGGTTGACTATAATGGTAAGCATTTAGGTGTAGGTAAGAAGGCTGAAAACAATAAGAGTTATGTTGTTTATGCAACTATTAACAAGAGTTCTAGTGATAAACTATATTTCCTTTCTAATTTAAGTAAAGATGATATTACTGTTAAATATAATAACGGAAATAGTGTTAAGCTTGAAACTTTAAAGGTTGATGATAAGGGAACTATTAGCTTTGTCTCTAATGAGGATAAAGCTAATCGTATTAAAGTTACAGATGTTGCCGAAATGTCCGTTACTGTAAAAGAGGGTACTACTTTAAATAAATTAAAGAGTATGGTTTGGACTAGGTTTATCCAAGGAACTACGGCAACTTTAGAAAATGGGGATACTTACAAGTTTGCGAAATTTAATATCGTAAATTCAGGTGATGGTTTTGGACAAACTGATGTCTTTACACCTATGACTAATGGCACTTATGTTGTTAAACCAGAGAGTGGATATTATACTTTTACAGTTGCACCATATGATTATCAAATCAATCTTGATTTAGGTAAATATAAGAGTTTTGATTTTAAGGTTTATGTTGAAAGTAATGGTGTAGAAACTCACGATGAAACAAATACCGAAGAAACAAGCCAAATAGTTACAGCTAGTTTATTTGATGAAGATGATGCTTCTTTATTGAATGATGAAAATAATGAGGCTGTTGAATCTAGTGATGAAGAGGAATTTGATGATAGCAATTTTGTCTATATTAAATCTGTTGATGATGCTAAAGAAGTATTAGGTGGCACATTATATGTGGATATTGATGTACCAAAGGCTAATGAAATATTACCTAGTAAGATTAATAAGGTTAGCTATATAGATGATTATTCGCAAACAGAAGAAGATGTAACTGAAGAATGTAGCTTGGATGTTACTACTTGGTTCCCTGGGGTAATCATGAAGGGTGATAATGTTAAAGCGAGATATGATTGTGTTTATCATGCCAAGATAAAATTATTAGATATTGATGAAGAATATAATATCAAAAATATATTTGATTATTTAGATATTGTGGTAAATGAAGGTAAAGACGGCGTATATTATTCTTGGTTTACGGTTGAATCGGATGTTGATGATACAAATAAGGAATTAATGTTGCATATAGTGTTCTCTAAGACCGAAGAAAATCCAGATTCAAATAATAATGATGCTTACTTTAATTATTCATTGGATTCAATTGATTCTATAACTTATTCTAATGTTTCTTATGAAGATGCATCTAAAGCTAATAATAATGTAAGTTTGTATGACTTGCCTTCTAAAGTTAACTTGAAGGTAACGGATATTGATACTGGTGAAGAAAGCAATATAGATGTTGATATCAAGTGGAATAGTAAGTTTACAAACGCTTTTGATTTGAATAATACAAATGCCCAACAATTATTAATAACTGGACAACTTATTTTGCCAAGTTATATTGATAATATTTATGGTTTAGATACAAGTGTTAGCCTAACTATTAATGTAGACGGCAAGGCTAATGATGGTGACTCTGGAAATAAAGCAGTTTGTATGACTTGCCTTCTAAAGTTAACTTGAAGGTAACGGATATTG
>CAVFKJ010000078.1:0-10064 GCA_963623125.1 Clostridium sp. CAG:217 | reverse complement strand
ACTTGTGCCGAAGCAATGAATTCTAAGGATTGGATTTGGTCAGAGTCTAAGAAAGCTTGTGTTTATAAAGTAAGTAATACAGGTTCTAAATAAAGATAGAGAGTTTTCCTTTTGGAGAACTCTTTTTTAAAATATATAATTAATTTAGGTAAAGGGAGAGGACTTATGAAAAAGTTTAAAAATGTCTTATTAACTTTTGTATTATGCATTGCGATAATGTTTACTAGTACACTTAGTGCTTATGCTTGTACGGCTGTATATATTGGAAGTGATGCGAGTGATGATGGCACTACAATTATTGCGAAATCAAATGACTATCAAGCTAATTGGGGCAATTATGTAACTATTACTGAAAGAGTTGAAAACAAGGAAGGTAGGACGATGCCGGTTGATAATGATGCGACAGTGTTTGCCAACTTGCCTGCGACAACTTATCGTTATACTTCGACGCCTTGGTTTGATTCGACTGTTGCCCAAAATGGCTTAGGAAGTGATGCGACAGTATGTACTAATGAATATGGTGTGGCCATGATTATGTCTATTACATCTTTTTCAAACGATGCTGCATTAAATGCTGATCCACTTGTTGAACATGCCTTATCAGAGTTTACAGCTGTTGATTTAGTAACTTGTCAATCAAAAACCGCAAGGGAGGCTGTTGAAGTACTTGTTGGTTTAATTGATGAATATGGAAGTAGTGAAGTAAATATTGCACTGATTGCCGATCAAAGTGAGGCTTGGTATGTTGAAATGTATAATGGTCATCAATATGCGGCGGTAAAACTCCCAAGTGATATGGTGGCAGCTTTCGGTAACGAATTCTCACTTGAGTATGTTGAGGATTATGAAGACTCTATCGTATCAGATAAATTAGAAAGCTTAGCTAAGGATAATGGTTTTGCGGTATATGATGAAAATGGTCGTCTTAATTTACTAAAGACTTATTCAGGTGATGAGGTTGTTACTAACTATTCACATATGCGTACTTGGGTTGGTCATCAACTTTTAGCTGATGGTTATGATACTTATAACAAAGATGATGTTTATCCTCTAATGTTTAAGGCAAGTGATAAAGTATCATTAATTGATGTTTTTGAGATTATGCGTAATCGTTTTGATGACAGCGAATATTCACCTGATGAAACAGGTAGAGGTGATATGCGTGTTATTGGAACCGATACAGCACTTAGTGTACATTGTGTTCAAATCTACAAGAATCTACCAGCCGATTATTCTTGTGTTACTTGGGAAAGCACTGGTCCAGCGGTATATGGGGTGTTTGTGCCAGTGTCTAATGGTGCTACTAGTATTTCTAGCCCATATAGTTTAAATCAAGAAGCTAGTGAAGTTGGTGTATTTGACACTAATACTTATCCATATTATCGTTTTAAGGCTTTAAATACTTTATGTATGGACTCTAGCAAATATAAAGTATATGGTGTTCCAATTAGAGAATATTTCCATCAAGCGGAAGAAAATATGGCTATTACTATGAGCGCAGTATTAGATAAAGCCGCCACTTTAAGTGATGATCAAGCAAAAGAATATATTACTAACTATTGTAATAGTGTACAAGAGGATGCCTTTGATGATGCTGGACAACTGTTAAATGATGTTATGTGGTATATGTCAAAGAATAGTAATACGATGAAAAATGGTCGCAATCCAGAAACTGGTGAGGCTTATGACTCTGAGAAAGTAATTGATCCTTTAACGGTTAGCTTGGATGCCTCTAAATATAGCGTTGTTGAAGAAGATGAAGTGGAGAGTGAGACAAAGCCTAAAAATTTAGCTATCTTTATGATAGCCAGTGCGGCTTTAATAATTGTGGTTGTCTTACTTTATAATAAACATGATACAAAGTAAAAAGGAAGTTAGCTTCCTTTTTACTTGGTTTCAATTTCAGCTATCGCACATTCTTCGACGATAAACTTAATAGTGCAATCAATATCGCCTTCAAACTTATCATAGATATAGCCTGCTGAATGAGTGCCTCTAGCTACGGTATAGACTGAGTTGGCTACATAGGCTAGTGTGCAATCTTTCTCATCGACTACTTTGATGGCTTCATCATCATAACTATTATGAATGTCTTTTTTAAGAGTATATTTATTATTTACTCTTACATTTTCAATACCAAAGTAGTGAATAAAGCCAGTTAATGTTACATATAATTTCATACCATTTCCTCCACGTCTTTAATATAAGAGATGAGGTGGTACAAAAACTTTCCACCTGTATGTAATATTCGATAATTTTGTTGTTTTATACTTTTAGTAACAAAATTTTATTTATTTTGTATTATTTTTTTGTATTTGTTATTTTAAATAATGTTATTTTTAATATCATAAGTATATATGATAATTATCTGGGTTATGCACATTCTAATTAAAAAGTAAAGAATTGTTTGAAATATTACATTTTATACAATGTCATTGTGGAGGTAGCTTATGGCAAAAATAAGAATTCCTAATTATACATTAGGAGAAGAAATAACTAATTCAATTACACATGGACTTGGTGCTTTATTTGCACTGGTTGCGCTTATCTTGATGATCGCAAAGGCAGCGGTAAATGGTAATACAGCAATGTGCTTTGTGGTACTTTCGGTTTATGGTACTTTTATGTTTATTACTTATGTAATATCTTGTGTCTATCATGGTCTTTCGCCAAAATTAAAAGGTAAGGCTGTACTTAGAGTAATCGATCATTGTAATGTTTATTTATTAGTTTTGGGTACTATAATTCCTGTGGCTTTACTTGGAATTAAGGGCTTTGATGGTTGGCTATTATTTACACTAGCTTTAATGCTTAATGTAGTAGGTATTGTTTTTACGGCAATTGATGTTGATAAGTATTCTAAAGTATCAGTATTTTGTCATTTATTGTCGGGTTGGTGTGTATTGTTTTTCGCAAAACCTTTAATTAATAACGCAAGCGTTAATTGTATGTGGTTTATTTTAGCTGGTGGCATTTCTTATTCGATTGGAGCGTTATTATATTGGCTTGGCAAGAAGAAAAGATATATGCATTCTATCTTTCATGTCTTTGTTTTAGCTGGCAGCGTTTTACAATGGTTAGCAATTTATTTATATTTAATATAGAGGTGTTTATATGTTTGAAATAGATAAAGATATCCTAAGAGAATATGCAAATTTAGCAGTTATTACAGGTGTTAATGTTCAAAGGGGTCAAACCCTTTTAATTAAGGCGCCTATTGAGGCTTATGATTTGGCTAGAGAATGTAGCTTAGTGGCTTATGAGGCCGGGGCTAAAAATGTTGAAATTGAATATTATGATGATTATAAGACTAAACTAGATTTTTCTTATAAGGATGAGGATACTTTAGCTAATTTTCCTAAGTGGCAGGCTTTAAAAATAGAAGAGCTTATAAAGGAAGATTATTGTGCTATTTCAATAATTGGTGGTGATCCTGATTTACTTAGTGGACTTGATGGTAAGAAGATTAATTCAGCTTTAATGGCACGTAAGAAGGCTTTGGCTGATTATCAATATTATTTTATGAATTCGGTTGGTCAATGGTGTGTTATTGCCTATCCAGAAGTATCTTGGGCTAAGAAGGTTTTTCCTGAATTAAATGAAAAAGAGGCAATGGATGCCTTATGGGAGGCTATTTTAAAGACTAGTAGGGTAGAACTTAATAAGACTGTTTCTAATTGGCAAGCTCATGATAAAGAGTTGATGTCACATTGTGACAGGTTAAATGAATATAATTTTAAGGCTTTACATTTTAAAAATAGTTTAGGTACTGATTTGCGTGTTGGTTTAATTAAGGACCATATTTGGGCTGGTGGTAAAGAAATGGCCTCTGGTAATTATAAGGTTTCTTTTAATGCGAATATTCCTACTGAAGAAGTTTTTACAATGCCTGATAGATATCATATTGATGGTGTGGTATATTCTACTAAGCCTTTATCATATAGTGGTAAGCTTATTCCTTCTTTTAATTTAACTTTTAAAGATGGGGAAGTTGTTGATTATTATGCGAATGAGAATATGGAAGTATTAAAGTCTATTCTTGATACGGATAAGGGCAGTAAGTCTTTGGGAGAAGTGGCTTTAATTTCTTATGATAGTCCAATTAGTAAGAGTAATATTCTTTTCTATGATACTTTGTTTGATGAGAATGCTTCTTGTCATTTAGCACTTGGAGCATGTTATCCTACGACGGTTAAAGATGGTGATAAGATGTCGACTGATGATTTATATAAGCTTGGTGGCAATGATTCTTTAAATCATGTAGATTTTATGTTTGGTTCTAGTGATTTAAGTGTCTTAGGTGAAAAATATAATGGAGAAATGGTTGAAGTATTTAAAAATGGTAATTTTGTTTTCTAAAAAAACTATAGAATATAGTTATGGAAAATGAGATTTTAGGATTAAGTACTGAGGAAGTAAATAAACAAGTAGAGGCTGGACTTGTAAATAATGCGGCTGTTACAACGGATAAAACAAAGAAAGAAATCGTTTTATCTAATGTTATTACCTATTTCAATATCATCTTTATTATCTTAGCTATTCTAGTTATTTTAGCGGGTTCTTTTCGTAATTTAACTTTTATGGTGGCCGTAATATGTAATACGGTTATTGGCATTTATCAAGAGCTAAAAGCTAAGAAGACTTTAGATGAGATGAATATTTTAAATGCCCCTTATTCGACGGTTATAAGAGATGGCGAAGAGATGCAAATTGAGTCTAATAAGCTAGTTAAGGATGATGTGGTTATCTTTAAAGCCGGCGATCAAATTTGTGCGGATGGTGTTGTCTTAAAGGGTGAGGCACAGGTTAACGAGTCTTTATTAACTGGTGAACAAGATAATATTAAAAAAGAAGTAGATAGTAAACTATTATCTGGTAGTTTTGTAGTATCGGGTAGTGTTTATTGTAAGCTTGAAAATGTTGGTAAGGATTCTTATATTTCTAAGCTTTCTTTAGAGGCTAAGAGTATGGGAAAACAAAAGGAATCAGAGATGATTAAGTCCATTAATACAATTGTAAAATGGGTTGGTATCATCATTATTCCAATGGGCATTGCCTTATTTTATCAAGCCAATTTTATTAATGGCGAAGGCTTCTCTAAGAGTATTGTTTCGATGGTTGCGGCCGTAATTGGAATGATTCCTGAGGGCTTATATCTTTTAACCACTGTAGCTTTAGCTTTAAGTACAATTCGTTTATCAAAGAATAAAGTATTGTTACATGATATGAAAAGTATCGAGGCTTTAGCTAGAGTTGATGTATTGTGTGTTGATAAAACAGGTACTATTACCGAGTCAGATATGAAGGTTTCTAAGATTGTAGCTGTTGATGAAAAAGAGGATTGTCTTGCCTTATTAAGAGAATATTCAAGATATATTTCGGATGATAATGCGTCAATGAATGCGATTAGAGCCTTTGTTAAGGATGAAGAGGAAATCAATTATACTTTCTTAAAGGAGATGCCTTTTTCTAGTGACAAGAAGTATGGCATGATTAGTTTTAAGGAAGGTAATTATGTTCTAGGGGCTCCCGAGTTTATTTTAAAAGAACGTTATAAAGAGTTTGAAGAGGCTATTGAAGAATATACTAGCAAGGGTGGTCGTGTTTTACTTTTTGGACAAGTTGATAAGTTTGATGAAAACAAAATTAATACAAAGAAGCTTGATGTTTTAGCTTATGTTGTTTTAGAAAATAAGATAAGAGATAATGCGAAGGAGACTTTTGGTTATTTTAAGAAACAGGGTGTTAAGATTAAGGTTATTTCTGGTGATAATCCTTTGACGGTTAGTGAAGTTGCCTTAAATGCCGGTATTGAGGATAGTGAAAACTATGTTGATGCCTCTACTTTAAATGATGAAGAACTTAAACAGGCAGCTTGTAAATATACAGTATTTGGTCGAGTTACACCTAAACAAAAACAAGCTCTTGTAAAGGCTTTAAAGGCTTCTGGTCATACGGTGGCTATGACAGGTGATGGCGTTAATGATATTTTGGCTATGAAGGATGCGGATTGTTCAATCGCGATGGCTTCAGGTTGTAAGGCAACTTGTCAAGCTGCACAAACGGTTTTGCTTGATTCTGATTTCTCACATATGCCTTCAGTAGTCTTAGAAGGAAGAAGAGTGGTAAATAATATTCAAAGATCAGCTAGTTTATTCTTGGTTAAGAATATCTTCTCTTTTTTGATGGCTATCTTTTCTCTTGTTTTGACTATCACTTATCCTCTTGAGCCAAATCAAATTTCTTTGATTGCAGGATTTACAGTTGGTATACCGGGTTTCTTGTTGGCACTTGAGCCTAATGAAAATCGTATTCAGGGCAAGTTTATTAAAAATGTTTTGATTAAGGCGTTCCCGGCTGGTATTACCGATGTGGTTTCAGTAGGTATCTTTGTAATATGTGGAGCTGTCTTCTCGATTTCAACCGATGAGGTTTCAACGGTTTCAACAATGATTTTAGCTTCAGTTGGTTTTATGATTATGATTTATATTTCTAAACCTTTTGATCGTTATAAGTATATTGTCTTAGGCATTAATGTAATTGGTCTTTTGGTTTCTATTTTCTATTTAAAAGACTTGTTTTCTATTAAGCCTATTTCGTCAGTATGTTTCTTGTTGATGATTGTCTTTGTGTTGGCTTCTATTACAATATATGGTTTTCTTACTAAACTAGCAGTGTTTGTTGATGGCAAGATAGAAGATATAAGTAAAAAGAGGAAGAAGAATGCTTAAATATTTAAGGGATTATAAAAAGGAGAGTATTTTAGCTCCTTTATTTAAACTATTAGAAGCTTTATTTGATTTGTTTGTTCCACTAGTTATTGCGGATATTATCAATAATGGTGTTTCTAATAATGATTTTAATTATGTTTTAGGTCGTTTCTTTATTTTGATTGTAATGGCTTTAATTGGCTTAGGTTGTAGTATTGTGGCTCAATATTTTGCGGCTAAGGCTTCAGTTGGCTATACTTCAAAACTAAGACAAGCATTATTTGATCATATTCAGGATTTATCTTATAAGGAGCTTGATAATGTGGGTGTTGATACTTTAATTACCCGTTTAACAAGTGATACTAATCAAATTCAAAATGGTCTTAATTTAGCTTTGCGTTTACTTTTAAGGAGTCCTTTTATTGTCTTTGGGGCAATGATTATGGCTTTTACTATTAATGTAAAGTGTGCCATTATTTTTGCGGTTGTCATTCCTTTATTGTGTCTTGTGGTTTTCTATATCATGATAAAGAGTATTCCTTTATTTAAGAAGGTTCAACACGCTTTGGATGGACTGCTTTCTAAGACGCGTGAAAATCTTACAGGTATTAGGGTAATTAGGGCCTTTAGGATTGAGGATAAGGTTGTTAAGGAGTTTGATGATCAAAATGATTTGCTTACAAAAGAGAATGAGCGTGTTGGTTTTCTTAGTGCTTTAACTAATCCTTTGACTTATGTTTTGATTAATATTGCCACGGTAATATTAATTTATACGGGTACTATTAATGTGCGAATGGGTAATTTACCTATTGGTAGTGTTGTGGCTTTATATAACTATATGGCTCAAATCGTAGTAGAGCTTATTAAGATGGCTAATCTAATTATTACGATTGACAAGTCTATTGCCTGTGGTAGTAGAGTTAATAAGATTTTAAATATTGATTGTGATATGGAGTTTAAAGATAGCGATGTTACTGGTGTTGGTGATATCGCGATTGAATTTAAGGATGTAACTTTTACTTATAGTGGTAGTAAGCTTCCTTGTTTAAATAAGATAAACTTTTCTTTAAAAAAAGGTGAGACACTAGGTATTATTGGACCAACGGGTTCTGGTAAGACTACTTTAGTTAACTTGATTGGTCGTTTTTATGATGTGGATAGTGGCGAAGTATTGATTAATGGGGTTAATGTTAAGGAATATCCTAAGGATCAATTGCTTGGTTTGATTGGCATGGTTCCACAAAAGGCAGTCTTATTTAAGGGAACTATTAAGGATAATTTAAGAGTTTCTAAAGAGAATGCTAGTGAAGAGGAAATGTGGAAGGCTTTGGATATTGCCCAGGCTAGCGAATTTGTTTCTAAAAAAGAGGATAAGCTTGATTGTTTAATTGAACAGGGTGGTAAGAATTTGTCTGGTGGTCAAAGACAAAGACTAACGATTGCTAGGGCAGTATTAAAGGATAGTCCAATTTTGATTTTAGATGATAGCGCTAGTGCCTTAGACTTTAATACGGATAGTAAGCTTAGAAGAGCTATTTCTTCTTTAAATAAGACGATTGTCAATGTTTCACAGCGTGCTTCAACTATTAAGAATGCCGATAAGATTTTAGTTTTAGAAGATGGTAATATGGTTGGGCTTGGTGATCATGATAGCCTTATGAAGTCTTGTGAGACTTATAGGGAAATTTATTTCTCACAATTTCCTGAAGAAAGGAGCAAGTATATTAATCATGAATAAGAAGAATGTTCCAACTTTCAAGAAACTGTTAAATGAGCTTGGCAAGTATAAGTTTTTACTTTTAATTTCGATTGTCCTTTCTTTGGCAACCGTCCTACTTACTTTATATATTCCTATTTTATTTGGTGATAGTATTGATTTGATTGTTGATTCTAGTATTACGCTAGAGGATATTGTGTCTTTACTTAAAAAGATTGCGATATTAATATGTTTGAATTCTTTATTAACTTGGATTATGAATGTTATTAATAATAAGGTTACTTATAATGTTATTAAGAATATTCGTAATAAGGCTATTGTGAAGATTCAAAGTTTGCCTTTGGCTTATGTTGATACTAAAAGTAGTGGTGATATTGTTCAAAGAATGATTGGTGATGTTGATCAAATTGGTGATGGCTTATTACTTGGTTTAACTCAATTATTCTCGGGTGTAATCACAATTATTGTTACTTTATTTTTCATGTTTAAGATGTCTTTGGAAGTAACAATATTGGTTATTGTTTTAACGCCACTTAGTTTTATCGTAGCTAGATTTATTGCCCGTAGAAGTTATTCTTTGTTTAAAAAACAGAACACAACTCGTGGTAAGCAAACTGCTTTGATTGATGAGATGATTGGTAATGAGAAGATTGTTAAAGTGTTTAATTATGAGGATAGAGTTAAGGCTTCTTTTAAAGAGGTAAATGATGATTTATGTAAGTATTCTACTAGCGCAACTTTTTTCTCTAGTTTAACTAATCCTTGTACTAGAGCTGTTAATTCTTTAATTTATGCTTTGGTGGCTTTATTTGGTGCTTATTTAATCTTAAATGGCAACTTAACTGTTGGTGGTCTAACGGTATTATTATCTTATGCCAATCAATATATGAAACCTTTTAATGATATTAGCTCAGTTGTAACGGAATTACAGAATGCTTTTACTTGTGCGGATAGAGTATTTGAGCTTATCGAAGAAGATAGTGAAATTAAGGAAAAAGAAAAACTTATGCCTACAAGTAGGGGTCAGGTAAGTATTGATAATGTTTCTTTTAGATATGTAGAAGATAGACCATTAATTGAGGATTTTTCACTTGATGTAAAGAGTGGCCAAAGCATTGCGATTGTTGGCCCTACGGGGTGCGGTAAGACGACGTTTATCAATCTATTAATGCGTTTCTATGATGTGAATGAGGGTTCGATTAAGATTGATGGTGAAGATATTAGAGATGTTACGCGTCATAGCTTAAGAGAAAATTTTGGCATGGTACTACAGGAAACTTGGATTAAAGAGGGTAGCGTTAGGGAGAATGTTTCTCTTGGCAAGGTTGATGCCAGTGAAGAAGAAATCATTGATGCGTGCAAGAGGGCTCATTCTTATGAATTTATTAAAAGACTCCCCAATGGTTTAGATACTATTATTGATGAGAATTCTTTAAGTAGTGGTCAAAAACAACTACTTTGTATTACTAGGGTTATGTTGGCTTTACCACCTATGCTTATATTAGATGAGGCGACAAGTTCTATTGATACGCGTACAGAGATTCAAATACAGAGTGCCTTTGATAAGTTAATGGATGGTCGCACTTCTTTTGTGGTAGCTCATAGATTGAGTACTATTAGAAATGCGGATGTGATTC
>CAVFKJ010000077.1:0-15965 GCA_963623125.1 Clostridium sp. CAG:217 | reverse complement strand
TCAAGCCTTACAATTAGCCGTATAATAAACTGTTCAAATAATTGGGTTCACTACATTTTGTCCCGTTTTTTAAGTCTTTTATATAAGAAAATGTCCCGTTTTTTAAAAATGCATAAAAAAACGCCAAACAGCAATCACCATTTGACGTCTTTGAAATTTAATTTAACTTATTTACCTAAAGCAATCTTACCTAAGGCATCAGCTTGCAAAATCGCATCATATAATTCGATAGGTTGTACATCACCTGCTAAATTATGAATTGTTTCACCAGGAACACAAGCTTTTTCAGCAACTTGTTTAACTTGATCAAGACTTGTAACACCAACTTCCTCAAGTGTTACAGGAAGACCAACTTCAAGACAGAAGTCTTGTACTTGCTTAAACTCTTCTTTACTAGCACCTTCAAGCACTAATTGAACTAATGTACCAAAGGCAACACAACAACCGTGATCAGCATGTTTTACATCAAGAGATGTAACACCATTATAGAAAGAGTGAGCTGCAGCACAGTTTACATTATCGGCACCAACACCAGACAAATAAACATTAGCTTCAACAATATTTTCAAGCGCAGGCGTTACCGCATGAACCTTACAAGCTTCAACTGCTGCTTTACCATATTCAAGTAGTGTTTCATAACACAACTTAGCTAAAGCTTGTCCAGCTCTTGTAATGCCTGTTCCCTCAAGTGAAGCAGATTCGGTTCTAATAGAAGCTCTACCTTCAAAATAAGTACCTAAGGCATCGCCCATACCAGCAATTAAGAACTTAACTGGTGCATTGGCGATTACTACAGTATCAACCATTACGGCATCAGGATTAGTTGGATAAAATAAATATTTATCAAAACTATGATCATCATTATAGATTACTGATAAACCAGTGCATGGTGCATCAGTTGCCGCAACAGTTGGCACAATAACGATATGTTTACCAGCATAGTAAGCTGTAGCCTTAGCTGTATCTACAGCACTACCACCGCCTATGGCAACAACGGTATCAATCCTATCTTCTTCAACAATCTTTTGCATTTTGGCAATTTCGCCTTTTGAAGAAATGCCGCCAAAAATTTCATAGCGGCGATAATCATCTAAACCTTCAAAACTTTTTTCAATCTTATCATGACATGCTTTATAGCCACTGTTTGAACAAATAAATAACCATCTTTTGCCCATATAGCCCATCTCTTCATGGAACTTGTATAAAGCATCTCTACCTTGTACATACTTTAGCGGTTCTCTCATCGCTCTAAGTCTACCCATCATATTAAAATATACCTCCATATGTAGAGAAGCAGTATCTCTACAACCTTGATTATAGTACTTTTTAATTAATATGATTATTTTTTCACAAATATTTCTGATATTTTTACCAAGGCAAATCGTTTACCGAAGATAAGAAAAAATCATAAAGGATTTTAAGTTGCTTATCGGCAATTACAACTCATTTAATTGATTGTTGAAGCTTTTTTAAATCTCTAACTATTTCCTTATAAGCATTCTCGTCTTCTATATCTCTATTAACTAGATATTCTATATAATAGTCCATATCAGCTACTTTTTTAAGCTGCTTAAGGATCTTTTTATTATCTTTTCTAACTTTAAAAGAGAAATGATAATACCCATCACTTTTAGCTCTTACATTGCTCATTTTAATTACCTTTCTATAAAAAAACTTAGTATTTAACTAAGTCTTTTAATTTAGAATTTAAACACATTGATACCAGTATTTTCATTCTTAACTCTATCAACACTGCCATCAATCACCTTAATAAACATCTCACATGTCGCAGAAATTCTAGCCTCATTTAAATGTCCACCAAGGCATTTACAATCTTGTCCTGCACAAGTGATATGAAGATGTGAATAAAATTCACCATTCATTGTACTGATATTACCAACAAGGGCAGTAATCTCAAATACGCCATTAAATTCATTCTTATAATATTTTTGTTCAGGAATAGAATAAACACCAGCCACAAAATGATCACAAGCGCCAATACCACTTACACTGGCAAGCTTTACATTTTCTTTTAAGCAAACTTGTTTAAGTGTTTCAAGAATCTCTTCACCAACATCCATTCTAACGACAATATCATTATCAAATCTTCTATATTCCATTATTTTGCCTCTCTTCTTTTTCTCCTTGGAGAATGTTTTTGATTATAAAGTAAGATAAATCTAGCAAGTAAATAAGTTACCACTAGTACCACAACAGCACTAATGATACTAATTAAAGGTGTATTTCTATTTACCATTAAAAATGGATAAGGACCTACAACCTTACTTGTAGCATTTAATATTACAAGAATAACTGCATATAAAACGGTAGGAAGAAGCGAAAAAGTAATTGTTTTCTTCTTATTCAATCTTCTATCACCCTCAAATAAAGTAAATGATACAACCGATAATATTGGGCAAAGTAAATGGAAGAATAAGAATGAACCATTAGTTAAATAAAACAATAAGCCACTAAAGTAATTTCCATCATAGGTACTAGCCAAATAGAATGTTGTCACAAAAGTTAAAGCTAAACAAACTGTTGCGAAATATCTAAGTAGCAACACAAAGTAAGGAAGCTCGCCTACATCCTTTTTCATAAGCATATATACTACAAATAAAAGGCTAGCTATAATACTTAAAATATTCGCATCATTTGTATAGTAAGTAAAGAAATTAGCTTCTTTTAAGGCAAGAAATAAGCCAACACCACCAAATACCACTAAGGCAATATTAATAATTAAAGACCACTTATTACGATTATTCATTAACAATCCTCTTTACTACTTCACTTAAATAGTTTCCTTCATATTTAACAATCTCACCATCATCTACAAGTTTTGTAAGACTAGGATCAATTGGAAGCTTAGCTAAAACTTTTAGATTATACCTGCTAGCTACATTAGCTGTATCATCTTCACTATAGATTTGAATATCCTTACCACAACCATCACACTTTACATAAGCCATATTTTCAACAAGTCCGACAACTGGAACCTTTACTTCCTTAGTCATATTAATAGCCTTAGCCACTACCATTGAAACAAGTTTACTAGGTGTTGTAACCATTACCACTTCATCAACTGGCAAGCTTTGGAAAACCGTTAAAGCCACATCGCCAGTGCCAGGAGGCATATCAATTAAAAGATAATCTAAGTCACCCCAATGTACCTCAGAATAGAATTGGTTAATAACTCCACCAAGAATAGGACCACGCCAAAGGACAGGAGCTTCCTTATCCTCAAGCATCATATTAATTGAAACTGACTTAATACCACTTTCGTTTTCATAAGGGAAAATGCCCTTATCATCACCATATATTTCACCTTCAAAACCAAATATTTTCGCAATACTAGGCCCAGTGATATCCGAATCAAGAATGCCTACTTTCTTGCCCATTCTATTAAGCTCACAAGCAAGTAAAGAAGTAACCATTGACTTACCAACGCCACCCTTGCCACTTAATATCGCAACAATCTTCTTAATATGGGTATCTTCGCTTACTTTAGCCTTCTTAGGCCCACAATCACCATTACAGTTTTCGCAACTATTTTCGCTACCGCAGCTTTCACAATTTCCACCACAACTCATTTTTTAATCTCCTTTTATTCAAATAAATTTTGACTACCATCTTCATCAGAACCAAAGTCAGGTAAATCTGGTAGTTCACTTAATGTATTAAGTTTAAAACTATCCATAAACTCTTCTGTTACTTCATAAAGAATTGGCTTACCTGGCGCATCACTTCTGCCAGCTTCCTTAATTAAATTTCTAGCTAAAAGTCTTCTAAGCATCATATCTGCACCAACACCCCTTAATTCTTCTATCTCAATTCTAGTAATAGGCTGTTTATAGGCAATAATTGCCAAAGTCTCTAAAGCACTTTGAGACAAAGTATTTGGCTTAGCATTATGAAATAATGTTTGAGCATAAGGTGCTACATCCTTTTTAGAAACAAACTTATAACTCTTTCCATAGTCCACAAGCTCAATACCAAATAGCTCACTCGCATACTTGTTTTTAATATTTTCTAAAATCGCTAGAGTATCTTCTTCACTTTTTTCAATTGTATTAGTCAATTGCTCAAGTTTAACCCCATCATCACCCACAATAAACAGTAAGCCTTCAACAATTGCCTCTATATTATCTGGTTGTTTAACTTCACTCATAAATCGCTTCCTTTTTTAAACCAAATGTCATCATTTTCGTCTACATTAAACACTAAAACATGATCTTTTGCCATGACTAGAATAGCCAAGAAAGTGGCCACATACTCTTGTAAGTTATGACAATCACTTGTTAGCGTATTAAAATCAAAAGTCTTAGGCAAATCAGATAATCTTGATTTTATCTGTAATATTCTATCTTCGGTTGAAATCTCCTTAGTAGTAACCTTAGTCTCAATCGGCTTAGATAATTGTAATCTTCTTAAGACCTTATTCATGGCCCTTAATAAATCATTGGGATTACCCTCAATCTTTTGATCATCAAGATTAGTATTAGTATTAATATCAATTGTAGCAGGCTTACATAATTGATCCTGTCTTTCTAAATAAGCTTCATTTAAAAGTGAACTAACCTCTTTATACTTTTGATATTCTAATAGTCTTGCCACTAGTCTTTCCTTTGGATCATCCTCATAATCATCTTCAATATCATCACTCTTTTTAGGAAGAAGTTTTTTTGACTTATATTCAATCAAAGTAGCCAATTCCACAAGATACTCACTCTCAATTTCCAGTTCCAACTTTTCCATTTCATGTAAGTACTTGATATATTGATCAGTTAAAACTTCCATATCCAAATCAAAGATATCCAATTCTTGTTCCTTGATAAGATGAAGCATCAAATCAAGTGGACCCTCAAATTTTAATGTTTCTACTGTAAAACCCATAATCTCATTAATTATAGCACAGTGACATACTATAATAAGGAAGGAGGAAATAGAATATGATTATTGGAATTGCGAATGACCATGCGGCCACAGAAATGAAATTTGAATTAATAAAATATTTAGAAGGTAAAGGATACACAGTAATAAATTACGGCTTTGATACAAATGAAAGCTGTGATTACCCTATCGCTGGCGAAAAACTAGCCATGGGCATTAAAAATAATGAATGTCAAAGAGGTATTGCAATATGTGGAACAGGTGTAGGTATCTCTATCGCATGTAATAAAGTTAATGGTATTAGAGCTGGCGTATGTTCAGAAACTAAGACAGCTGCTTTAATAAGAGAACATAATGATGCTCAAATTATTGCCTTTGGTGCTCGAATTGTTGATTTAGAAACAGCTAAGCAATTAGTTGATACTTTCTTAAACACTGAATTCTATGATCCAAATGGTCGTCATACAAGAAGACTAAATGAATTAAAAGAAATTGAACAAAGACAACATGTTTAATATTTCGGATAAAATGATACCAGCCTTTTCAAAGGCTCAAGGTGGACTATTTGCTAATGTAGAAAAAGCTGATGTGGGTGGAACCTATCAAGAATTAGAAAAACAAGGCATTGCCCTAATGGGATGGGCTGATCCTTTTATGCCCGATAGATCACTTCCCTCTTTTATTAAGGAAGCTTATATAAAAGCTATTGAAGAAGAAAGCGCACCACACTATACAGCGCCTATCGGAAATGAAAAATTAAAGGAATTAATCGCCTTAAAACTAAAGAAACAAAACAATTTAAATGTAAATCCAAAAAGGAATATCATCATAACACCAGGCTCCGATAGTGGCTTATATTTTGCGATATTGCCTTTTATAAATCAAGGTGATGAAGTAATGATACCCTCGCCTAGTTATCCAAATAACTTTCTAGATGTTGAAATAATGGGCGGTAAAGTTGTTCCAATTGTTTTAAATAAAGAAGATAACTATCAATTGGATATTAAACAAATGGAAGAAAAACTAACCGATAAAACCAAAATGGTAATTATTACTCATCCTAATAACCCTACCACTACCGTCTATAACAAGAATTCTTTAGACGCATTAAGAGACTTTATAATCAAAAATGATTTAATACTAGTAGTAGATCAAGCTTTTGAAGACTTTATCTATGAAAATAAAATGATTACACCAGCTTCTCTTGATGGTATGTTTGAAAGAACAGTTAGCGTCTTCTCTTTTTCTAAAGGCATGGGATTAAGTGGGCTAAGAGTTGGCTATATTGTGGCATGTGATCAAATAATGGATAAGATGTACGCTAATGCCGTAGGTGTTATAGGTGCTACTTCAACACCAGCTCAAAAAGCTATTATTGAAGCCATTAAGTATCCTGACTTTATGCAAGAATTTGAAAATGCCTACAAAGTAAGAAAAGAAGCAGCTTATAAAATATTAAATAGTATTCCAAATGTTTCTTGTAATAAGATTGAATCAGGCTTCTTATGTTGGGTAGATGTTTCTAAAATTGGTGACTCAACTGAAATTGTAGACTATCTATTAAAAGAAGCTAAAGTATCAGTTAATGATGGTAAAAACTATGGTGAAGGTGGCCAAGGACACTTAAGAATTGTTTTAGGTGTCTATAAAGATAACCAAAAAGTAATTGATGCCCTAAATAGAATTAAAGATGCTTTGATAAAGTATCAAAAGGTTAACAATGGAACTAACTAAAAACGATAAACAAATTCTTGAATCATATAAATCTTTAATTGAAGGCTTAGCTAAATATCTTGGTGGTAGCTATGAAATAGTCTTACATTCGCTTGAAGACTTAGATAACTCTGTTATTGCGATTTATAATGGCAAGCACACAGGAAGAAAAGTGGGAGCGCCAATTACTGATTTGGCTCTTGAAATATTGGATAAGATAGAAAATTGCAAGCAAAGTTCCATTGTCTACTTTTCACAAAACAAGAAAGGTGAACCTTTAAAATCTACAACTATCGCCATAAAAGGTGAAGATAAGCGTATTATTGGTCTACTATGTATCAATATGTATCTAAACACTTCTTTTAAAGAAGTTCTTGATTCTTTCATGCCAAAAAAAGAAATAAAAGAAAACTATAATCAAAGTGTTGAAGACTTAATTTCTAATGCTTATCAAAATGAAAAACAACTAGTTTTAAAAGATGAGAGTATTCTTCCATCTAATAAAAAGAAAGTTATTATTGAAAGATTATATGATAAGGGAATCTTCCAAATGAAAGATGCCGTATTGCAAATTGTAAAATTAAGCGGTCTATCAAAAAATACCGTGTATTTGCATATTCGCAATCATAGAAATAACCTAAAGGGTGCCTAGCACTCTTTTTTAATATAAAAACTTGAAGTAGAAATCTATCTTCAAGTTGTTGTTGACTATTGTCCTAATTTAAGAGCCATCTTACATAGTTGCCTATGTAGTTCTTTTATTTCCTCAGGAGCATCTTCTCTTAGTGCGCCTCCAATAAAATATGGCTCAATAATATCGTATAGTTTTTGCATTTCTTCAGGAAAATCTTTAAACATTATTTAGTTCCTTTCTTAGCTTTTATTTCAGCCTCTACTTCATCATATCTTCCTAGTTTATACATATTGTATGCATAGGCGCTTATTTCACTTAAATTATCTAATTCCATATCTAACTTGTCAATCGACTTCTTAGCCTTTGCAATAGCGAATTCCATATAATCATCATAGTTATCATTTGTTATATCCCCATATTTATCACGAAATATTTCGGCTTGTTTAAAGTGCCATATCTCATGCCTTTCTATATGACCTAATTCTATATTTTCTAGTCCTAATACAATCTTATTTGTAATAACATCATTGTAATAAACCACATTATCTATCGCATCATATTGGCCATAAGAATAAAAAGAATCATTATTATTTAAAATAACTATTTTTAAAGAAGTGTTTTTAATCTTATATTCTTTAATCACATCATTTATTCTTTTAATTACATTTTGAAGCGCACGAGGCTTAATGTGCGTTTTATTTGAAATATAGACGTTCTTATATTCTTTTAGTTTTATGGTCTTTACATTTATGTTGTTTCCTTTGTTGACTAAATTAAATTCATATTTTTCAATCCCTAGTATTTTTCGATAATATTGCTTCATATATCTTTATTACGAAAAAATACTAAAATTCCTACATTAAAAATAAAAAATCAAATTAATTCAAAATGTTTTAAAGCCTTATATACGCCATCATTCTTACAAGAATCAGTTACATAATTGGCCTCTTGTTTTAACCTATCGTTACTATTGCCCATAGCTACGCCAATATTTACAAATTTAAGCATATCTAAGTCATTATCACTATCGCCAAAGGCCATAGTATCTTCTAATTTAATATTTTCTTTCTCTAAATATTTCTTAATCCCTTTGGCCTTACCACCACCTAAAGGAATAATATCCGTCATTAAAGGGTGCCAAGAAGTAATATCTAAGCTATCAAGCCTTTCCTTTAACTTATAAACATCTTCTTGTTTAATATAAACCATAGCTTGATAAATCTTTTCATTTGTATATTCACCAATATGCCAAACTTCTTTCTTTAACCTCTTATAAATTTCGCCATTTATTTCACCAATAAAGTTGATATAACTACCCTTTTCTGTTTTTAAACACATGGCATATTCTTTTTCATTAAATAATGCAGCTACTTCCTTAGCTTGTTTATCATCAAAAGCTTGAACATAAAATGGAACGCCATTACCATCCATACAATATTGACCAGTTAAGGCAATAGTGCCATCAAACTTAACCTTGTCTAAAACATTATTATCTCGGCCTATTTCTCTATAATCTCTACCTGAACAAACGATACATTTAATACCCTTTTCTTGTAATAGTTTAAT
This sequence comes from Clostridium sp. CAG:217, assembly GCA_963623125.1. Lineage (GTDB taxonomy): Bacteria > Bacillota_I > Bacilli_A > Erysipelotrichales > Erysipelotrichaceae > Colivicinus. The sequence continues at coordinate 7,162 of CAVFKJ010000077.1, read as the reverse complement.
AGCCTTACAAGCACTTTCTATCATATGATATTCACCAATTGGAACAAGTGTTCCATCTACATCAAAAAATATCGCCTTAACCATATTTTGATTCTAACAAAAAAGCCATCTAAGATAAACTTAAATGGCAATTATTTTAGATAACAATGTTAACCATCTTATTCTTAATAACAAAATGCTTTTTAATCTCATGACCATCAATAAACTTGATGACATTCTCTTGTTTTAAGGCTTCAGTGTAGATGGTTTCATCATCCGCATCACTATTAATATTAAACTTAGCTCTTACTTTGCCGTTTACTTGAACTACAACTTCTTTTTCTTGTTTAACAAGTTTAGATTCATCACATGTTGGCCAGCTTCTATAAGCTAAATCATTTTTACCCGTAAGCATCTCATACATTTCATTACCTAAATGTGGCGCCCAAGGTGACAACATTTGGACAAAGTTAACTAAATATTCTTTATATACTTTACCCGTTTTATAACAATCATTAATGAAAATCATCATTTGCGAAATTGCTGTATTAAGTGATAGGTTTTCAATATCCTCAGTTACTTTCTTAACGGTAAAGTTATAAGAATAATCCAAAGTTCCATCATTTGTTTCAGTTATCTTACTCTCATCAGTTACTAAACGATACACTCTTTCAAGCCATCTATGAGCTCCTTCAAGACCCTGAGTAGACCAAGGCTTATCAGCCTCTAAAGGTCCCATAAACATCTCATAAAGTCTTAATGTATCGGCGCCATATTGATTAACTACATCACTTGGATTAACCACATATTCAGGGAATCTCTTGCCCATTTTAATACCATTTGAACCTAAGATATAGCCTTGATGAACTAGCTTTTGGAAAGGTTCAGCTACCGGTACTATTCCTTCATTATGTAAGAAGTTATTCCACATTCTTGAATACAATAAGTGACCTACCGCATGTTCTGGACCACCAATATATAAGTCAACTGGAAGCCAATGTTCCATCAACTTAGGATCGCATATACAATCATTATTATGTGGATCAATATATCTAATAAAGTACCAGCTACTACCCGCAGAACCTGGCATTGTTGAAGTTTCTCTCTTGCCTTTTTTACCATGATAAGTAACGTTTACCCAATCAGTAGCTTTATCAAGTGGAGCACCTGTTTTACTTGGACCATAGTCTTCTAGTTCTGGAAGGATTAGTGGTAAATCTTTGTCATCTAGAACACCAATTGTTCCATCATCATAATGAATTACGGGAATTGGTTCACCCCAATATCTTTGTCTTGCGAAGATCCATTCTCTGATACGATAGTTTACTTTCTTCTTACCAATTCCTTTTGATACAAGATATTCAATCATCTTATCAATTGAATCTTGTTTATTTAAACCATCTAAGAAACCTGAATTAATATGTACACCATCACCTGTATAAGCTTCCTTAGTAATATCACCACCTTCAATTACCGGAATAATTTCAATATCAAACTTCTTAGCGAAGGCATAGTCTCTTTCATCATGAGCAGGAACAGCCATAATAGCACCAGTTCCATAAGTCATTAATACATAATCAGAAATCCAAATCGGAATCTTTTTATCATTAACTGGATTAATAGCGTAAGCACCAGTAAAGACACCGGTCTTATCTTTATTAAGTTCAGTTCTTTCCATTTCTGATTTTAAAGCACAAGCCTTTTTATAGGCATCAACTGCTTCTTTTTTATCAGCTGTCGTAATTAAATCAACTAAAGGATGTTCAGGTGAAAGTACACAATATGTAGCGCCAAATAAAGTATCACATCTTGTAGTAAAGACCGTGAAGTCTTTATCAGCACCATCAATCTTAAAGGTTACTTCCGCACCAATTGATTTACCAATCCAGTTTCTTTGCATCTCCTTAGTAGATTCTGGCCAATCAATAGTATTTAAATTATCAAGAAGTTGTTCGGCAAAAGCTGGAATATCCATAATCCATTGTTTCATATTCTTTCTAACAACCGGATAACCACCTCTTTCTGACTTACCATCAATTACTTCATCATTGGCTAAAACCGTACCTAATTCTTCACACCAGTTAACTGGCATTTCTACACACTTGGCATAGCCTTTTTTAAATAATTGAATAAAAATCCATTGGGTCCACTTATAAAATTCAGGATCTGATGTAGATATTTCCTTAGACCAATCATAAGAAAAACCAAGTCCCTTTAACTGTTCCTTAAAGTGTTCAATGTTTTTATTAGTAAAACCAGCAGGATGATTACCAGTAGAAATTGCATATTGTTCAGCAGGTAAACCAAAAGAATCAAAGCCCATTGGATGTAAGACATTAAAGCCTCTCATCCTTTTATATCTTGCCACAATATCGGTAGCTGTATAACCTTCTGGGTGCCCTGCATGTAAGCCTACACCACTAGGATATGGGAACATATCCATTACATAATACTTTGGCTTAGTAAAGTCATAGACATCTGTTTTAAAAGTTTGATTATCTTCCCAATACTGTTGCCACTTCTTCTCAATCGTCTTAAAATCAAAAGCTGACATAATTCCTCCTAAAATAAATAAAAGGTAGTACACAAGGGTGCAAAGCACGGTACCACCTTAGTTTTAACTTGATACTCTTAACGCGAGCTGACGCTTAATCATCTAGTTAAATAAGTTCAATAGTTCTAAGTACTCTTTTACACCACACAAGAGCTCTCTATAATTTATTTCTATCTACTACTTTTAACGATTACTAATTAATAATATGATTTTTAATGCCTAAAATCAATGTTAACATAGTGATATGAATAACTTTAAATACACTCTTGATAATAAAAGATATCATACTTTCAATTATTATCTTAAAAATAAATATCATCAAAAGGTTGCCAAAGTAATAATTGACGGTCATTTTACTTGCCCAAATAGAGATGGTAAAAAAGGCTATGGTGGTTGTATCTATTGTTCAAGTTATGGGGCCGGTGATTCTAACCTTAATATAAAAGAAGATGTTTTAACTCAATATAATAGAAATAAAGAAGTAATGGATCGAAAATGGAACAATGGTCTCTATATTCCCTATTTTCAATCTTTTTCCAATACTTATGGACCTCTTGATAAAATAAAAAACATGCTAGAACCCTTCTTAGAAAAAGAAGAAGTTGCTGAAATAGCCATAGCCACAAGATGTGATTGTTTAAGCAAAGAAATTGTAACTTATCTTAATAGTATAACTAAATATAAGCCTATTTGGCTTGAACTTGGTCTACAAACCACCAATTATGATAGTTCAAAGTTTTTAAATCTTGGTTATAACTTTGATGACTTTAAAAAAGCTCTTGAACTATTAAAAGACACCAACATAAAAGTTTGTGTGCATATTATTAATGGACTACCTAATGAAACAAAAGAAGATATGCTTAATACTATTAAAGATATTAATCATCTAAAATTCGATAGTATAAAAATTCATATGTTACATATTCTAAAAGATACAGCTTTAGAAAAATACTATCAAAGCCAACCTTTTAAAATTTTAGAAAGAGAAGAATATATTGAAATAGTAGTAAAACAACTAGAACTTCTAAAAGAAGAAATAGTTATTGAAAGATTAACTGGTGATCCAATTAAAGAAGAACTGGTGGAACCATCTTGGGTTTTAAATAAAACTACCATTCTAAATGATATTGATAAACTGATGGTAAAAATGGATACTTATCAAGGTAAATATTATGAACAATAATACTTTTGTACATAAATATATTAAAGGATTAATAAATAAAGATGATATATGTGTTGATATGACTATGGGCAATGGCAACGATACCTATTTTCTATCTTTATTATCTAAACAGGTCTATAGCTTTGATATAAATGAAACAGCTTTAAAAAACACTAAAGAAAAAATAAAGGATCAAAACAATGCAACACTAATACTAGATAACCATATTAATGTTGATAAATATGTTAAAGAAAAAGTAAAACTCTTTATCTTTAATCTTGGCTACTTGCCAAATAGTAATGATAAAACCATCACCAAAGCAAGTGAAACACTAATAGCTTTTAAAAAGTCCTATAATCTTTTAATAGATAATGGCTATATCATTATTACCTTTTATCGAGGACATAAGGGTGGAAAAGAAGAATACTATCTTCTAGATAAATATATAAGCGATAATAATTTAAATGTTATTGAAAAATATAAGGCCAATCGTAATATCAATGAACCATATACCTACATAATTAAGAAAAGCCCTAAACAGAGCTCTTCTTAATTTTTCAAATTTAGGGGACATTCATTAAGTATCAAGGGGAATCGGATACTTATGTAAGGATATCTTTTCCTTACAACTATATATTAGAGAAAATCTGTATTTAAAATATGTTTTAATTTTGGAAAATTATGTGATTTTTATCACTACTTTAGCACACAAAATATTTGATAGAATAAATGTATGCCAAAAATAAAAAAGATTATTATTCTACTGTTAACTTGTATTGGTATATTACTTATAACGATATACAATGCTAAATATGTTAATACTAAAGATATTACGGTAAGAAAAGAAACTTTAAGTTCAGATAAAATAGATAAGAATCTAGATGATTTACTTATTTGTTACTTTTCTGATTTACACTATGGAAATTATTTAGATGATAGTGACTTAGATAATATTGCCGCCAAAATAAATGAATTTAACCCTGACATCATCATCTTTGGAGGTGACTTAATTGATAATCCTATAAGTGGTGATAAGCAAACTAAATTAAATAACTTTCTAAGAAGCTTAAATAGTAAGTATGGAAAATATGCCATATTAGGCGATAAAGATAATGAATATCTATCACAAGTTACTACTATATATAATGAATGTGATTTTAGATTATTGGATAATGCCTTTGAAAGAATTTATGTTGATGGATCATATATTAATATAGTTGGCATCAATTGTAATAATCCAAATTATACAAGTGCCTATGAAGGTCAAAACGCCATTTATTATACAATTGCGATAACCCATTATCCAGATTTAGCCGATAATCTTACTAGTGCTAATACCGACTATATATTGTCAGGACATTCACTTGGTGGTGGTGTCTATATTCCGTTAATTAATTTGTTTAATCGGCCAACAGGAGCTATGAACTACTATAAAGGAAAAAATACGGTCAATAGTATGACACTAGATATCAGTAATGGACTTGGCACAATTAAAAACGACGCCCGCTTATTCGCTGACGCCGAAATCGTAATCTATAAACTGAAAACTAGCTAATGATTAGCTAGTTTTTCTATATCTTCTACACCCTTAACAATGGCACTAGATAAGACTTCACATCCTGTTCCATTTATTAATAAGTCATCTTCAATTCTAATGCCAATTTCTTCATCCTCAATATAAAGACCTGGTTCATTGGTAATTACATTGCCTGGTTCAAGTGGAACATTACCAACATTTACATCATGCGTATCAAGTCCCAAATGATGTGATACACTATGGAAATAATATTCCCTTACATCCTTATTTAAGCCATGTAAAGGTAACTCTTTAGTATAGTAATCAACTACCAATTTATTTAAAGCTCTTAAAGTAATACCTGGCTTAGCATTTTCTTCAACAATCTTTTGAGCACCTAAAACAATCTCATAAATTTCTCTTTGACGATCGCTGAATTTGCCATTAGCTGGGAAAGTTCTAGAGATATCAGCACAATAATTTTTAAAAGTTGCACCTAAATCACATAAGAACAATTCGCCATCCTTAATAATCTGATTGTTGTCGGCGTAATGAAGAATGGTAGCTCTTTTGCCACTTGCACAAATCGACTTAAAAGCATTCTTACCACAATTATTTTGTGCTAAAGAGAAATTAAATAACCCTTCCATAGCCATCTCACCCATATTAGGCTTAATTGTTGAAATCATACTTCTAACCCCAGCGTTAGTGATTTCAATAGCTCTTTTTATACAAGTAAGTTCATAATCATCCTTTATCATACGCATCTTAGCAATTTGATAATAAATATCCTTAATATCTAAGCTTGGATGAGCATTTCTTAGCTTATTGGCATAATTTGTCGCAACACTAGGCATTTGATTAGCGCTATAGTTCCATAAATCAAAATAAATCTTATAGTTACTATTAGCTCTTTCTCTATTTAAAATAGAAGCTAAGAAATCATCTAATTCACTATATTCATAAACATTTTCAACGCCACTTATCTCACTAGCCTCTTCCTTACTCATTCTACCGCCAACCCATTTAGCTAGGATTTCATCATATGGCAAAATGAATAAATTTTCTGAAATTACACCATCAATCGAATTAATAACTAGTACCATTGATTCATTCTCAAGACCCGTTAAATAATAGAAATTACGATTTACATCAAACGGATAACATTCATCCTCAGATTTATTTATTGCGTTACCCGAAAACAATACAATTGTTGTATCTCCTGCAATATTCTTAATAAGTCTTTCTCTTCTAAGTCCAAATAAATTCATATTACCTCCTAAAAAATATCTTCCTCTTTTTGGTCTAAATATGACACTTTAACAATTTGATCATTCTTAATACACTCTTCAATCAAAGACTCATAGTCAAATTTTGATTCATAAAACAAACATTCTTTTTCCTTAGGCTTAGTTACAGGATTTTTAGGATCAAAAATCGTACAGCAATCCTCATAAGGCAAAATAGAAGTCTCATAAGTACCAATCTTCTTAGCTAAATCAATACTCTCGATCTTATCCATCATACAAAGTGGACGCATAATCAAGGTATCACATACTTTAGCAATAACTGAAATACTCTCTGGTGTTTGGCTAGCTACTTGTCCTACACTTTCACCATTAGTAATAAGCTTTATCTTTCGCTCACTTGCGATTCTATCGGCAATTCTATACATCATACGGCGCATTAAAGTAATGGCATAAGATTCACTTGCGTTTTTATAAATAGCCAATTGTAAATCGGTAAAAGGAATCATATGAATTAAAACATCACCTTGATAAACACTTAAAATTCGACATAAGTCCATTACCTTTTGTTTAGCTTGAGCACTAGTATAAGGCTCGCTGGCAAAATGAATACACTCTATCTTAAGGCCTCTTTTCATTGTCAAGTAACCCGCAACTGGTGAATCAATGCCACCAGACATCATAAGTAAAGCCTTGCCATTAAC
>CAVFKJ010000076.1:0-7609 GCA_963623125.1 Clostridium sp. CAG:217 | reverse complement strand
AGACCGCCTGTTTCTCTAACTAGTGGTAAGGTTCCATAGCGCATCGCAATCATTTGTGATAAACCACATGGTTCAAACAAAGATGGCATCAAAAATAAATCGCAAGCCGCATATACTCTATGAGCTAGCTTTTCATCATAAGTACAAATATAGCGTACTTGTTTCTTATATTCTTTTTCTAAAATCTTAAAAGAATACTCATATTTTGATTCACCAGAACCAATAATTACTAATTTAACATTTCTTCTTAAGATTTCATGACAATTAGAAATAATTAAATCCAAGCCTTTTTGATAAGTCATACGTGTAATGATTCCAATAAGCATAGAATCATCATCTTTAAATTTTAAATCCTTATATAAAGCCTGTTTATTAGCTAGTTTACCCTTTAGAAAAGAACTAGAATCATAATTTTCATATAAATATGGATCTTTTTTAGGATTAAATAAATCTGTATCTATACCATTAGTAATGCCCAATAAGTCATCTTTACGATATCTTAAAATAACATCTAATCCTTGACCATATTCCGGGTTTAATATTTCCTTTGCATAAGTTTTAGAAACGGTTAAAATCTTATCTGCACAAACTATGCCAATTTTCATCAAATTACATTCATCATTAAATCTTAATAGACCATTTTGATAATCTTTATATTTAAAACCAAGTTCAAATAATAAGCTCTTATCATAATGTCCTTGATACATAAGATTATGGATAGTAAAGATATGTTTAATCTTTTTAATATTCTTATCTTTTTGATATTGTAGCTTACAAAAAGCTGGTATTAAAGCCGTATGATAATCATTACTTTGAATAATATCGGGATAATATTCTAGCTTTTTAAGCATTTCTACTACCGCTAAACTGAAGAATGAAAAACGATACTTATCATCATGATAGCCATAAACATCATCACGATTAAAATAGGTTTCATTTTCAATGAAGTAATATTCAACTTTATCTACAAAATAAGAATAGACATTAGCTTGGCTTTTAAAACATGGAGCTATAACATCAAAAGTTGTTAAATATTTTAAATCCTTTTGATACTTCTCCCTAATAGACAAATGTAAAGGTAATACTACCTTTACATTGTACTTTTTTGAATTTAGAGATTTAGGCAAAGCATAACAAACATCTGCCAAACCTCCTGTTTTAATAAAAGGTAATGACTCAAATGTAGCCAATAATACCTTTTTCATTAAATTCGATCGCCTCTTTTAATATACAAAGGAGAATTATCGCCCTTTAATTCTTTAATATGGGTAACAATTGCCAATCTATCAACAACACATTTATCCATCTTAACATTCTTGTTGATTAAAACATCCGGCATGATGACACTGTTTTTAATAACTGCACCCTCTTTGATTGTTACATTTCTACCAATAACACAGTTTTCAACCTTCCCATCAATAATACAACCATTACCTACTACACAGTTTTTAACATCTGATTTTTGTGAATAGATAGTTGGACAAGTATCGTTAGTGGCGGTATAAATAGGCCATTCATCAGAGAAGATATTAGAAAGTTCTTTTTCATTCTTAATATCCATACTAGCCTTATAATAGGCCTCAAGTGTTGAAATACATGCAGCAAAGCCACTATGAGCATAGCCACCAATCTTAAATACTTCAAGACCATCAGCGATAATATCGCTTAATGAATATAGACTTGATGTAGCCATAGCTGCATAAATCATATCAATAAAGATTTTCTTTGACATGACATAAGTCTCAAGAGAAATCTTTTCTCTTTTTGTCTTACCTAAGTTCTTTTCAATCTTAGTAATAGTCTTATTATCATCAATCTCTAATGTATCACACATCAAGAAAGACTCATTTGCGTTATTTACATTTTGATATAAAACCGTAATATCATTCTTACTTTCAACATGATAATTCAATAGTTTTTCAAAATCTTGGATATAAACAAAATGCGATGGAGCTAAGATAACATATGGAGAATTGTCTTCTTCAAAATACTTTAAATTAGCCATCAAAGAAGCTACATCAGTATTATAGATTTCATTTGGAATGGTCTTCTCACCATGAAGAATTCTAATCTTACCTCTTTTACTATTAATGTTATAACTTGTATGTTGGATATGTTGAATAGTTGAACGAGGTCTATTTTTAACTTGTACTTCAATATTATAGATACCTGAATTAGTTAAATTAGAAAGAATAAAGTCAATAATACGATATCTACCCATGAATGATGTGGCAGATATTGGACGATAATCTTCAATTCCTTCTACATGAACATAACTAGGTTCAATATTAATAATTCCTAAAGCTTTCTTATTCATTATTCAACCTCACTTACAACTTTCTTAGTAACCAATAAAATCTTATCTGAATTCTTCTTGCCCAATGTAACACCATCTGGAATCTTTACGCCCTCTTGAACAAGACATCTATACAACTTAGCATTTTTGCCGACCTTAACATCATTCATTACGACTGAATCAAAGACCTTAGCACCTTCACCAATCTTACAATTTGTGAATAATACAGAGTGGTCAACATCGCCATCAACAACACAGCCTTGAGTAATATAAGCATTTCTAACTTTTGCCTTACTGCCAATAAGTTGAGGAGTAGCTAAAGCATCAGCTGTATAAATCTTCCAATCATTATCAAATAAGTTGAGCTCATTTGTATGATCTAGTAAGTCCATATTAGCTTCCCATAGAGAATCAATAGTACCAACATCTTTCCAATAGCCCTTGAAACGATAAGCTTGTAAGTTCAAGCCATCTTTTAAGTAACTTGGAATAATATCCTTACCAAAGTCATGATTAGAATCAGCATTCTTTTCATCAGCCTTTAAGTATTTTCTTAAAGTCTTATAAGAGAAAATATAAATACCCATACTAGCCAAATTAGATTTTGGTTCTTTTGGTTTTTCTTCAAATTCGATTATCTTATCATTTTCATCACAATTCATGATACCAAAACGACTAGCTTCCTTCATTGGAACTTCCATTACAGCAATAGTCGCATCAGCATGTGTTTCAATATGCTTATTAAGCATCTTCTCATAATTCATCTTATAAATATGATCACCAGAAAGGATTAAAACATATTCAGGATCATTATTATCTAAGAAATCAATATTTTGGGTAATCGCATCAGCCGTACCCTTATAAACACCTAGATTAGCTTCATCTTTTTCTCTAGGAGATAAAGCATAAACGCCACCACCATTCATATCAAGACCCCAAGTATGTTCATGTGAAACATAAGATCCCAATAAAATAGATTCATATTGTAATAAAACACCCACTGTTCTTATGTTTGAATTCGCGCAATTTGAAAGCGGGAAATCAATAATACGATACTTACCACCATAATGAACAGCCGGTTTCGCTACCGTTTTGGTCAAGTCAAAAAGACGTGAACCTCTTCCTCCGGCAAGTATCATCGCAACCATAGAATTATTATTCATATTAAGTACTACCTCTTCCTCTATTATTATATTACATATGTAAGCGTTTTCTTTACTCAATTGTAACCAAAACACTAAAAGCTTTTAATTTTAATACCGTGTTACTATAACTTACAAAACCACTATCATCAAAAATAACCTTATGTTGTTTTTGATCATTGTATACATGATCAAAAATACAAGGATTGATATAAATAGTTAAATTATCAAGTTTATAGATTAAAACCTCATAATAATCAATATATTCAATATTAACTTCATCTTTAGTAAAGACATCATAAGTCTTTCTAAGTTTACATAAATCCGAAAAATAATTTGCTACCTCAAGGTATTTATTCTTACGATGCCAATCTAACATATTGATATCATCATCAAGATTATAACTATTGTCTATACCATGTTTTGTACGCAAGAATTCTTCTCCTGAGTGAATAAAAGGAATCCCCCTAGCAATCATCACCAAAGCTAGTGATAATTTACAAATTCTAATTACCATTTTTTCATCGTCAAAGAAACGCGATACTTTATCATATACCGTATAGTTATCATGACATTCAACGTAATTAATTGTTTGTTTAATATTTAAACCATATTCATAAGAACCGCTAAGCACATGCTTAACTCTATCTCTTAAGTCAACATCACCAAGCATATAAGCACTCTTATCATCGATATAGTTTCCTCTAATAGTTCTTCTAAAATCATCATTAAAGAAAGCGATATTATCTAGCTTATAAGCATTTTCTTTAATAGCACGATTTTCATATGGCACAATATCACCCATATTCCAACCTTCTCCATAAAGCATAAAATCAGGTTTAATTTCTTTTGCACAATCTCTAATTTCACAAAGAGTCTCACCATCAAGAATGCCCATTAAATCAAATCTTAGGCCATCAACATCATATATTTCGATAAAGCGCTTAATGATTAGCTTTAAATATTCTCTAGTAAAATAAGCTTCACTTCTTACTTCATTACCGCAATATGAAGCATTACCTAGTTTACCATCCTTATATCTAAAGAAATAATAAGGAAGCATATTAGCCAAATTAAAGTTTTTGACATTGTATACATGGTTATAGACCACATCAAAAGTAACACCCATATTATTTTTGTGTGCCAAAGAAATAAAACCCCTCAATTCTTTTATTTGTTCATAAGGATTATTACTTACACAATATGGTAAATGTAAACTATTATAAGTAACTGGATTATATCCCCAGTTATAATTACTATGATCTAAATCAAAAGAAAAAATAGGCATTAATTGTAAGTAAGTTACACCCAATTTCTTTAGATAATCAAAGCCTACTGGATTGCCATCAAGCTTTGCGTTTTCTTCGCTCATTCCCTTAAAAGTCTTTGGATATTTAAAGCTTACGCTATCACTTGTAAAGTCTCTTACGGACATTTCATAAATAATAGGTGTATCAATATGCTTAAGTGGTTTTTTGTCGTAAGCTAACTTTTTCTTATCTACAATATAAGAGTTCTTACTATCTTTGTCCGCATAAGAAAAAGGATCAGAAAACTCATATACTTTTTCTCTTAAAATTGAATAATGATAGAAATGATATTCCAAATTAGCATCAAAAGACAATTCAAAAATACCCTTCCCCTTGTAATTCATTTTATAAATCTTATTATCTAAGTGTAATCTTGCCTTTTTAGAAAAAGGTGACCATATTCTAAAGATTGTTTTATTATCTTGTATAAAAGAACCTAAAGTATATAAATCAGGTCGATATTCTCTGTCAAAACGTTCAGTTTGGGTAATGAAACGAAAACGTATTTCATATGGCATATCATCTAATAAAACCAGATAATCATTCCTTTCATCAAAATCTGATAATAAATGAATATAAACATATTCATCATCATCACTTAAAGTAAAGTCTTCAGTCTTATTATTTACCAAAAGCTTCAAATTTTCATTTTGAAACAATTCGCTTTTTCTTACGGTAATTAAACGATAATCATCTAAGTAAAAACTAGCCATTATTCTTTAACTCTTCCAACTTCGTGTTTGTCTCAATTGAATCGATCAAAGCCTTAATAAGCTTTTCAGCCTTAGAATCCTTTGAATAATCTGCCTTAATTACATAATTAGCTCTATTTTCTTCTTGAAGCTTTAAAGCTAATTCTTCCTTAGCCTTCTTAGAACCATAAACCGCAACCGTTGTGCCTCCTTCTTCAAGCATTACTCGCATACTTGGCACATCGGTAAGCCCATCGCCAAAATAGACCATATTCTTAAAGGGAATATATTTATCAGTTGGCTTAGTTTTCTTATTTAAATCATAATCATTGGTTTCCTCTAAGATACCCTTGTTTATTCTAAATAAGTATTGGGTTTTAGTGGTATAGTTTATTACTCTACTAGGCCAAGTAACCTTACCATTTTCATCATAAGCATAAGCACAAGCATATACTTTCTTAAATTTATCCGCAATACTTGTACCCATTATCATCTCTCTTATGCCACTAGAAATAATATAATGTTCTACATCGACATGATGTCTTTTTCCATACGCATTAACTCTATCAAACCAAGTATCGACACCATCATAAAGTTTGATAAATTTTCCTTCATTAATTAGTTCTTCCTTAGTTACATCGGGATTTTCCCTAACCATAAGTTGCATATATGATAAAATGCCATCCATATTATTTTCTTCAGTATTGATACGGCTTTCATCCCAAAATTCACCAGGATTTTTATAACCTAATTTCTTAATATAATGAAATTCTTGCATATCCTTAGGTGATAAGGTCTTATCAAAATCATATACTAGAGCCATCTTAGCATTTGCCATTTTTATACCTCATTTAAATTTTTAATTGCTTCTATATAAATTTCAACTTGTTTCTTAAAGTCTTCAATACCCAAAGATTCATTTGCATCATGAATATGATTCTCTTCTTCATTAAAAGCACAACCAAAAGCAATGATGTTATTGATACTCTTAGCGTATGTACCACCACCTATGGCAACCATATCACCATCATCGCCAGTAACATCTCTATAAGCCTTAAGCATAGCCTTAATCATTGGACTATTCTTTTCAAAATAAAGTGGCTCAATCATATTTTTAATCTCAAAGGCACAATTTGGATAAGTAACTTTATCTAGTACTTCTTTGCACTCACTTGTTTTTCTCTTGATTGGGAAACGAATATCTACAGTACTTACCACTTCATCATTTTCCTTCTTGATAACACCAATATTAACACTAGTATCAGTCTCATCATCTTTTAAAGCATCCATTCCTAGCTTTTCACCATGAACAGTTAAACCAATATATTTATGATAGAAGTTTACATAATCATCATCAAAGTTTGCATTATATAAAGCTTCCATTAAATAACTCATCGCATTAATGCCGCTATCTGGACTAGACGCATGAGCTGCTTTGCCATATACAGTAACTGAATTTTCATCTAATTCATATTTGATATTATTGTCATCTAAATATTTCTTAAACTTATCAACGTCAAAAGAATTAACAGGCAATTTACATTCAACTTTCTTACAAACAATATTACTTGCTTCACCACCATTGATAGAAACAATCTTACTTTTGCCTTTTAATAAAGCGCTAATCATGCCCTTTTCAGCATAAATGCCAGGGAATTCACCATCAGGAGTAAAGCCCATATCAACGCCACCTTCTTTTTCAACGTAGTGTTTAATGCATTTAGAGCCTGTTTCTTCATTACAACCAAGTATTAATCTAACTTTCTTTTTAAATTGGTAGTTTGTATCAAGTAAATACTTAATCGCATACATACTAGCTACAGCGGCACCCTTATCATCAGATACGCCTCTGCCATATAAACGATCCCCTTTTTGTACTACTTCAAAAGGATTGCTATCCCAGCCTTCACCAGATGGAACAACATCTAAGTGACATACTATGCCAATCGTCTTATCACCTTGTCCTACTTCGCCATAACAAGCATAATAATCAACATTTTTGGTATTAAAACCTTTTTCATTCATCATAGAAATGGCTTCTTCCAATACTTTCCTGTTTTGTGAACCAAATGGTTTTTCATCGTCACAAAGTACTGAATTATACTTAACAAGTCTTTTTAAATCATTAAGCATATTTTCATAATTATCTTCTATATATTTCATAAATCC
>CAVFKJ010000075.1:0-5004 GCA_963623125.1 Clostridium sp. CAG:217 | reverse complement strand
GTATATTTGGACTAGATAAAAAGTATGCCACCTAACATATAGACATATACTTATACCTAACACATTTATTGTTGTAAAGCTGTTTAAAGCTTATATATAGCGTTGTTTTATCACAGATGATAATACAATCGTCTACGAAAACAAACACTATAAAGCTTGCAATTGTGTTATATATACAAAGAGTTCGATTTGCTAACGAATAACAATTGATATGTAACAGTATTATTGTTTATTTATTATTTAGTCATCACTTTAACAAATTATTTAATTCTTCTTCAGAAGGCAAATATTGTCTAATTTCGTAGGAAGCAACGCCAACTGGAACGTTTGTTGATTTTAAAGCACATTTAGCAGATAACAATCTTTAGCTACAATAAACATGGTTTTTATCAATAACCGATATTTGCATTTATCGGCGCTTTTACTGGCGCTTTTTGTAGTACGTTATTTTAACTTATAACTTTTTCCTTTAATTTTATCGTTATCAATAATCATATTTAAATCAACTAACTCTCTAAATAGTTCTTTAGTTCTGGTTTCTTTAAGACCTAATACATCTACAAACTCAGAAGTTTTATGCCAATTTCCATCAGTTAATAAACTAATAATCTTGTTATATTGTTCTTTCTTTTTATCAGATATATTTCCATCTTGAGAAAATTCAATATTAGTTGTCTTTTCTAAAAATGCTTCATGAATAGGTATTCTAATACGTGTTGCCCTTCTATCTTCATCAGTAAAGAACTCAGCTCTTTTAGAACCGTTCTTTTCTAGTTCTTCTTGAATAGTAGGAATACCAGAAGAATGCCCTTCTGATAAGTTTAGTTCTTTTAAAAACTCGCCTAGTCTTCTATTACGATAATATCTAGAAACAAATCTAATGCCTTCGGCTATCGTCTTATCTGAAATAGATCTATCAATGCCAGGAAAATTTATAATATTTATACAATCTGGTTCAATTTCAATAGTGATTGGTTCGTACGACAAATAATCGCGATGATAGAATGCATTAACAACCGCCTCTTCTATAGCTTGATAAGGATAATTAAATATTCTTATCGCTTCCATCTTATTTGGCACTTTAATTACCTTTTCTCGAATTATTAAGTTTCTAAATCTTTCCATTGTTGCCTGAATCATTTGTGGCACGGAACCTCTAATTATTGGAAAATCTTCACTAATATCAGGGTTATCTATACTACCCTTTGGAAAGTTTGTCATTTGAACATAGGTATAACCAAAGAAGTTCTCTTGGTGTTCGCAAAACATCATCAAAGCGACATTTTGAATATATCTTTGCTCTATAGGGCCAACTAAAAGTTGCATATCATTTAGAATTTCTTCAACACCACAGCTTCTTACTTGTCCTGCTAGTTTACTGCCTGTCTTTTGAAGATAGCTTTCAAGTAAGATTGGTGAAATATCATCAATAGTGGCTTTATGATTAGCCCTACAATCAAATGGCGTATGATCAGTCATATTAATCAATTCTTTTTCTTGATTTAAGTTAGCCTTAATAGAGCTAGTTAAATAACGAATATAATAACTATATCTTTTATCATTTTTACTAGTAATGTGTTCAGGAACCTTGTAAGGACGTTGTTGACCACTTCTTGCTACAATCACAAAAATCCATTTGCCATCAACTTGCATAGGAATACCATGAGGAAAATATGGAGGAGAAATTAGATTATTGTAGCCAACCATTTGTTTTTGTCAATTCCTTTTACAGGACGCTTAGCGATACCATTTTCTTCTTCAACACCAATCACAATATAGCCACCACCATCATTGTTATAGTCATTAGCGAAGGCACAAACAGTATGATATATCTCGTCAGGATTAAAACCAGCTTTAAACTCAATACGATCGGATTCTATTCTTCTTTTATTAACAAATCTTCGATGATGACTTCTAATTTCATGATATCCTCCCTAAAGTAAGTTGCTTATTGTAGATATTATCTCATAAACAAAACAATGACAGCTTCTATAAGCTTATGGTTTGTACCATTTAAACCAAGTTAAAAACACTACAATATAGACCAAGTGCAGTAGCCCTTGATTTTAACGTATAAACCTACAATTAGTTATATTCTTATTTATGTTTGTCTATTCTTATAGACTTAATGATGTCATCAACATCATCTTCTTTATAGCCTACTGAAGCAGCCCATTCTTGGATTTCTTTAAGTGAATTTTCAAATTCATCAGCGTTTAAATCATTCATTAATTCCTTAACTGAAGAAAAGCTTTTACTTAAGCCAACGCTATTTCTTGCATCTTTAATGGCTTTTTCAGTGAGTTTATTTGGAATATCATTGTCTGTCTCAAAAGGAGCGCAATGTGTAGGGGTACCCTTCTTTGTAGAAAGATTAAAAACAGTTGTCTTTGGTATATCCCTATCCAAAGAAAATCGCTTAAATTGTTTTTTAAAATTACCATTAGCATTTGTACTGGCCATTTTTATTCTCCATAAGTTTTTGTTCATCTAACTAGCAACTAGTCTAGAAGTTTCATTCATGTTTTTACTTAAGTAACTACTTAAACAAGAACTACTTAAACAATTCGCTATGACTTCCTGTTGCCACCAAAAGCAATATTAAGTTTTTATCAACATATTTATATACAAGCAGCCAATCAGGATTTATATGGCACTCATAACAATTCTTATATCGCCTGTCATTGTTTAATTGATGATTTCTATATTTTTCATCTAATTCAGTAAAATCAGCAAGCATAGTAACAACTTCTAGCAATTGTTTGATATCTTTTCCCTGTCTAATGGCTTGCTTTAATTGTTTTTTAAAACTAGAAGTAAAATTTATAGTACATTTCGTATTTACTTTAAAATCAATCATTTAAAATAGCTCTCAACATTTCATCAACATTGTTATATCCCTTATTAGTTCCACCTTTTATATCTTGTTCAATTTCATCAGCTTCTTTTAAAGCAGCCATTAAAGTACTACTTGGTTTTGGATTAGAAACCTCAAAAGGCAGACCATCTTTATAGATTAATTGTTTTATTGCCATATTTACATAAGTTGTCATATTAAGTCCTAAATTTTTCAAAATACCACTAGCGACTTCTTTATCATAGCTATCTACTTGAACATTAATAGCACTCATATTCATATTAGTCATGTTATTCTACCTCTTTTCAATAAAATTATAACATTATATGTTGAATTAACAACATAATATAAAGAAATATATATTACATCTACCAAAAGCGAGCAATAATTTATAAACGAGTTCATCAGTCACTTTAAAAGACTATATAAAATTTTAAGTCCATATAGTTTGTTTTAACTTAAATAAGCAAAGGATCTACTTTAGTATCTTCCAATAGCCAGTCTTGCTATTACCAACTCTTTCAATAAGCTTTTTATCCCTTAACGAATCAAAAGTTCTCTGAATTGTACGAGTAGTCTTAGAAGTCTTTAGAGCAATTTCATTTCTTGTAAGTTTTTGATTTTTAAGAAGAAGATTATATACTGCTTGCTCCGTTTTATTTAATTCATCATTTGTAGCATTGTCTTCATTACTATAGATAGTATTTAAATTATTATTTCTATAAAAAATAAGTTTAAAGCCTATTTCTGTGGCTTCATACGAATATTTAATATTAGCGTCTTTACATAAGCTATCAATTCTCTTAAAACCACTACCAAATTGTTCAATCGAATTATTTAAATACAATATTTTAGAAATCGTTTCATTTCTTATGCTAGATTGTAAATCATATTTAACATAATCCTCAGGCATAAAAGAACTAGCATAAGAGCCAGGACTATAAATAGTTATTTTACTAGGATGAATACAAATTTCATGATATGTCCTTCCACCATAAATTGCATGGGCAAAGCTATTAGCCAATGCCTCCCTTATAACCGCCACAGGAATTTCGGGAATTTCTTCTCTATCCTTACCAATAATTTCAACTTTCCATCTTATGTTTTTAAGAATATAGTTTTCCGAAAGGGATAGCAAATTATAAATATTATCTTCGAATAATTGCATATCTAAGAAGGTTAACTTCTCATCGGTGGCAAATATTGCAGCCTTCAAAGTAACAGGATGAGCACCACCAAACAAAACATTTCCAGCATTTGTAAGATAATCACCATCAACTAGACCATATCTTTTCAATATAATGGGCGTTGTATAATTTCCCTTTGCAAGTCTTTTAGAATCAATAGCCTTTAGATAAAACTTTTTAACAGCTTCTTTATCAACTTGTTTAGAAAGACAAGTTGACTTTGTTCTTTCCCATTTATCTTTATATTCATCTTCGATAAAAAACTTTTTTAATTCAGAAGGCGTAACTTCCCTATCCTCATCGGCAGTTCTTAGATAGTATCTGCCATATGCTGAATAAGGCCTATCATTTCCATTAAACTCAACTCTTATAATGGTTTTATCATCCAATGTTTCTTCTTCTATAACTGGATAAATTTGTGGCCTAATGCTTTCATATATCATTCTCGATACGTCTCTTAAAGAAGACTCTGAAACATCTTGACCAATCACATCACCATTTGGTTTAACACCAAAATATAAAGTTCCTACACCATGTTTATTTAAAATTGACGAAATGGAAATCATCCCTTCTTTCAATTCACCAGTTGTCTTTTTAAACTCAATCGTTTCTGACTCTTTTCCTAAATTCATGGCATCTACCTCCATCACTATGATAACAAAATGTCACCGATAATGTCACCGATAATGTCACCGATAATGTCACCGATAAAATTTATTTTCATAGAATTTTATATAGTACTTTACTTCCAATTATTTTCTTTAAGGTTGTAGCTGAAAAAAACTAGATAAACTTAATAAATCATCTCTTAAAACTAACGCCACAAGCCTTTTATTTAGCTATGTGCTTTATTATCAACAAAACATCATCATTCCTTTGAGCAGTTATATCGTGAGCCGCAAATCGCAAATAAATATAACATGGTTTTAACTAGAAAAAGAGAAGTTACCACATTAAGCA
>CAVFKJ010000074.1:0-19816 GCA_963623125.1 Clostridium sp. CAG:217 | reverse complement strand
TGGGCAAAGAGAACACCGCCTGTTTCTTTTCTTGGAAACAGGCGGCGTCTTTTAATATTGCGCACCGTAATCCATAAGCTAACAATGGTAAGTTTGAAATTAGTTTCTTATCACTGTTAAGCCAAATATTATAAGGACTTTATTCAAATCACGGTATCGCTATTAAAAAATAAAAAGACTATCGTCTTTTTATTTATCGGTTATAAATCCTTCGATTTCTACATCAATACTCTTACAATCAAGGCCCGTCATTTCCGCAACGGCCTCAAATACCTTTGATTGCACTTTATTAGAAATTTTCATAACATCCATGCCTTGTTTTACCTTGATGTTTAAACTAATTTTTAGTTCATCATCCTTATAAACACAAGTTGCCACATTACTGTCTTTTTTAACTGGATAAACGCCTTCAACCTTTAAACATGCAAGGTTAGCAATATCGTTTAATGCATTTTTTGAAACATTAATGTTTCCATATTCATTCTTATTTAACATACAAAAATTATATCACCCTTCTAAGTCCTTTCGGATATTTATTTTTAAGCTTACCCTTAGCACATTTGCCAAAGCCAAGTGGTAGTCCTTTATATGTAATTTGATAATAGGCATCCTTTAAATTTAAGGATAATTCATCACCATTTATAAACTTATCGTATTCTATATCATTTAAATCATATTTATTCTTAAAGGAAAGACTATTGCTACGATATAGATTATGGCTTGGTTCAAAGCGGTCTTTTTTAAGTTCACCTAAATAGATACCATATCTTAAGATGCCATATTCAATATCTATTAAAGGATATAAAGATAAATAATAATTATTTTCATTGTTATATAAATAGTAAGAATCAATATTAATATTATTTTTAATGAATTGTTCAACTATTTTATTTTTAACTATCTTCTTTTCCTTGTATTTCTTATTTACTAAAGTGCCCTTCTTTTGCATAATAGCCATATATTGGCCTTCAGTATTATTTAAGAAAGATAATTTGATAGTACCCTTAAACAAAGAACTATTATCCCTAAAGTCAAGTTTAATTAATTCGATATCTTCATGTCTATCTAAGAAATCTCTTATTTGTCTTTCATCTTCTTCAAAAGCGTAGGTACAAGTTGAATAGACAAGTTTTCCACCTTCATTTAATAAATCATAGGCATTTTCTAAAAGTCCTTTTTGAATATTAGCCAAATTTTCAATATTAGCTACACTATAAGTATCAAGAATTTCCGGATATTTTCTAATCATCCCTTCACCAGAACATGGTGCATCAAGTATTACTAAATCAAATAAACCCGTATATTTTTTGGCTAAATAATCAGGTTTAAGCGATGTAACAATCACATTTGTAAAACCACATCTTTCTAAATTACTAGATAATATACTAGCTCTATTATAGGTAACATCATTGGCAATATATAAACAATCATCATCTAGTTTGTTTAAGGCATTAATACTTTTACCACCTGGTGCTGCACATAAATCGATAGCTGCTTTAATATTACTTGTATCAACAAAACTAATAGGCATTGATGATTCAACATCTTGGGGATAAATAATTCCAAGTTCATAGGCTTTACTTTTACCAATGGAATCACTTAAGCAATAATACGATTTATCATTGATATTTGATTTCTCATAGTCAAAATCAATTATTTCAAAAATCTTGTCTTTACTCGCTTTCTTTTCATTGATAAAAAAGCCACTGCTCGGTTTATCTTTGATAAGTGAAACAAATCGATCATAATCATTGGGAAAATACTCTTTTGCCCTTTCTAAAAATAATTCTCTATTTTTTGTATTCATAGCCTAACATTCTATTTACAAATTTATAGTTACCCTTTAATAGTTCTTTTCTAATGCGTGAACTAGAAATTTTCTTGCCATAATATTTAAATTCAGGAATAACAATCACATTTACACCATCTTCTTTAAGTGTATTCGCATTACCTTGTCCCTTATAAGCATAAGTAAAATCAAAGCCACATACTAGTGTATCAATATTTAATTTATCTAAGATATCTTCTTTAAAAGAAGTGGTACTTTTATGCATAAGCTCTTGATCAAAGTTTAAGATAACAACTTTTTTAATACCAAACTTTTCAAATAATTCTATTCTTTCATCTAGACTTGTAAGCAGTAAATGACCATTCCCAAATACTTCAATTGGGTCGGGATTAAAGGTTATCACAATAGGTGTTATATTTTTTTTATTAGCTAGTTCGACCGTTTTTTTAAGTAGTTCTTGATGTCCTCTATGTACGCCATCAAAACAACCAATACAGGCCACATTTCTTTCCAAATTAATAGAATTATTAAAAATTATCTTGTCTATCATAATAGGCCTCTTAAACAACGATAAAGGCCATCTTCATACTTATAGATAGCTAAAGCTTCATTATCATAAGCACAAAGAATCATATCTTCTTTTAAATCAATTTTTAAAGGTTTACCATCAATGACATGTTTTTTATCTTGCACATTATAAACATAATAATATTCGCTTAATACTTCATAAATAGAATGAACATGATATTTACCATCAAGTACATCATCTAGACTATCCGCCTCTTTGATATCAATATCATCTATCTTCGTTCTTCTTAAATCGGATAAGGTACCAATAATACCTAATTTATTTAAAATATCATTAACTAAGCTTCTTATATAAGTACCTGAACTTACGTAAGTTTTAAAAGTAAAAGTATCACCTTCAACATTCAACAAATCAATATTAAATACTTCAATATCTCTTGGCTCTAATTCAAGTTTTATTCCTTGTCGATGATATTCGTATAATTTCTTGCCATTAACTTTAATAGCGCTAGTCATTGGTGGGACTTGTTTTGATTTTCCTAAAAATGATTTTAAAACATCATTAATAGAATCAAAATCAGGCATCACTTCTTCTTTTTCTTCTAATATCTTGCCTTCAATATCATCACTATCGGTTTTAATACCAATTTTGACTGTAGCGATATATTCTTTTTTAGCGCAAACAAGAAATTGATTAGCTTTTGTAGCGCTACCAATAAGGCACACCATAAGCCCTGTCGCATTAGGATCAAGTGTTCCAGTATGTCCTATTTTTTTAGTATTAAAGACTTTTCTTAGTTTATAACATATATCAAAGGAAGTAATTCCCTTTGGTTTATCAACATATATAATTTGACTCATACGATGCATATTATATCAAACTTGTTATAATGTTTAAGAATGAAAAGAGTCTATTTAGAAATAACTAATGCCTGTAATTTGAATTGTTATTTTTGTACCAATAAAAAAGGAAGTACTTTCTTAAGTATTGATAAAATAAACAACTATTTACAACAAATAAAAGAAGTATCTAATTATCTATATTTACATGTTTTAGGAGAACCTTTGCTTCATCCAAACTTTAATGAAATATTAGCTTTATTAGATAAGTATAATTTCAAGCTACAGTTAGTTACTAATGGTACTCTACTTTATAAGTATCCTGGTATCTTAAACCATCAATGTTTAAGAAAACTTTCTATTTCCATTCATTCAATTAATAATTTAAATATAAATGAAAATTATTTTGAAATTTTGAATGGTTTAATTGAAAACAATCAAAATAAAATAATTGAACTTAGATTTTATGATTTAAATAACCTAGATAATAAATTAAGTGATTATCTAAGTAGCTTAGATAATAAATATCATTTTAAGGATACTAAAAAAGATAGATCATATAAGCTAAAAGATAATGTTTATATTTATACTCAAGATATGTTTAAGTGGCCAAATATAGAAGATGAAGATATTAATGATGTAGGCTATTGTCATGGCTTAATTGAACAAATAGCTATATTACATAATGGAATTGTTACTTCATGTTGTCTTGATGCCAATGGAAGCAATATATTAGGTGATTTAAACATTGATTCACTTAAAGATATACTAGAATCCCCAAAATATAAAAAAGCTCTAAATGAGCTTAAAAATAGGCATATGATACTACCTTTATGTAAGAAATGTAGCTATCGTTTAAGATTTGATAAGTAACAATAATTAAAAACAATTGAACTTAAAGAAGATAAAGATAATTCTTCTTTACCAACATGTTTTAAATAATAACCACTTGAAAAGATATTATCTAAATCATAATAGTTTTGTGGAATAACTAAACTATATGGCGTAACTAGATTAAGTTGTTTAAGTTCCTTATCTCTTTTAGAAATAAAAGGATATAAATGATAATCATAATCTTTCTTATACGCATCAAAATCATCATATTTTTTTATATTTAAATGAAATATTGAACCCATAGAAGCCCTAACAACCTTAGGATCAAAATAATCAATTTTAGAATTAATTAAAACGATATCCTTAAAATCAAAAGAAACAGCACTTCTAAAGATGGTACCAAGTTCACCATAATCAGAAAAATTATATAAAACAATATGTCTATCACTACTTAATTGATTATAGAATTTCTTAAAGACGCCAATGCCATAACAATTCTCCTTAACCGAAAGCTTTTCTATTACCTTATCATCTTGAGTTAAAGGAACATTGTATGTATTACATAATTCAAGTAACTTATTGTATTGTTCATTCTTAATAGCCTTACTTGAAACATATACTTTATATAAATAAGAAGGAACTTTCTTTAAAGCTTCAATCGTTAAAGAAATACCCAATATATAAGAATAATCATCACTACTTTTATATTTTTCCATTACTTAATTATACAAAAGATTTGCACTTAATCTTAAAAAAGAGGCCCTAAAGCCTCTTATCAGTTTATCCTAAAAGGATTGTTGATGATAAATATACTATTCAGCAGCCTTTTTAACTTCTTCTACAGGTTTCTTTAATAAACCCATAATAAGCGCTGAAATAATTGTACCCACAATAATAGCGATACTGAAACCAAGTTTATTTTGAACCATTGGCAAAGTAATAAAGCTACCATGAGGTACAGCTGATTCAACACCCATCAAGCAAGCAATTAATGAAGCAATTGAACAGCCAATAATATTAGCTGATAATACAGCCTTTAAATCAGCGATAGCGAATGGAATAGCACCTTCTGTTAAACCAAAGAAGCCCATAATACCAGCTGATTTAGCTGCGTCCTTATCAGCCTTTGTCCACTTATTTGGGAATAAAATTGTACATAGTAAAATTGCTAGAGGTGGTATACCACAACATACTCTAAACATTGCATTAGCGCCATACATACCTTCAGAAATTAGGGCTGTAGTAAATAATGAAACTGATTTTGTAAGTGGTCCACCCATATCGATTTCACAAATCGCACCAAGCACAAGGGCAAACAAGATTTGGTTTGTACCATTTAAATTGCTTAAGAAATTTAAAATAGCGTTTAGTAAAGCACCTAATGGAACAGCAATTACATAGATATATAAAACACCTAAAGTAAATGTTGTAACAAGAGGGATTACTAGAATTGGCATAATGGCCTTGATTTGTTCAGAAACCTTCCAATTTTTCATCCATCTTGCCATATAACCAGCAAGCAAGCCCATAACTAGCGCACCCAAGAAACCAGTTTTTGCACCATTTGCGCCAACCGCATCATTGGCGATATAAGATAAGATAAAGCCAGGTGCTAGACCAGGTCTACCAGCAATGGAATAAGCTGTATAAGCACCAAATACTGGAATCATCATGAATAAACCAGCCTTACCAATAATCTTAACGTTAGCCATGAAATCGTTGGCAACAACCATACCACTTTCAGTAGCTTCACCGCCAAGCAATGAAATCGCAAAGCTTAAACCACCTGCTACTACAAGCGGTATCATGTAAGAACAACCTGTCAAAAGAGCTTTTTGAATTGTTTTCAATTCTTTTTTAATATCCATATTCTCTCCTCTTTACTTTAATCCGTAAAATTCTAGTGCCTTATCAACAACCCTATCAGGATAAGATATACATTCATTTACATCGCCATTGAAAACTTTTTTACCATCAAAACGGTCTTCATTTTCAATGGAAATACTTACGCAAAGAATAATCATATCAGCCTCATCGATTTCATCTTGTTCAAGCTCATTTTCAATGCCAAGTGAACCTTGAGTCTCTACCTTATATTCATATCCCCTTTTCTTTAATTCTCTTTCCAAAGATTCTTGTGCCATATAGGTATGAGCAATACCAGTAGGACAAGCTGTAATACCGACTACTTTCATTTCTTAATCTCCTCCTTAATTTTTTGATTGATTTTGTCTAAATATTCGAATGCCTCCTTTGAGCTCTTACAAGAAAGCAAACCATTACGGAAATCATCATCTAGTAAATGCTTACTAATTTGCGAAATCAACTTTAAATGAATCCTATTTTTCTCATGTTCTGGTACACCAATCATGAAAATCATTTTAACTAGCGTATTCTCTGGCCCCCATGGAATAGGCTCTTTTACTCTTGCAAAACAAATAAAAGTTTCCTTAACACTATCCGACATACCATGAGGCATCGCAACATCATAACCAACAGCTGTTGAAAATTCTTTTTCTCTAGCATAAACAGCATTTAGATATTCTTCCTTGCTAGTTAATAGACCATCTTCATAAACCTTATCAGCTAGAAAATGTAAACACTCATCTTGTGTCTTAATATCATCTAGCATAAAAATTAATTCTTCTCTAATCATTTAACCCCCTATAAAGTTTAAAAACTCTTTCTTTGTAATACCTGATTTTAATAACTGTGCAAAATTTCTTGACTGCATTAAATGGAACACATCATCTAAAACCTTTTTACTATCATGAAGACCACTTTGATTAATATTGACGAAAACCACAATTGAAACATTATAGCTTTCCCATTTGATTGGCTCTTTAAGTAAAGCGATAACAAGTTTCATCTTCTTAACATGTTTCATATCACCATGCGGTATGGCAAAGGCATATACATTATCAGTAGGATCTAGTGCCTCTCGATTTAAAACATCAGATTCATATTCACTAGTGACAACACCTTTTAAGACCATCTTTTTACAAATATAACTAATTATTTCTTCTTTAGAATTAGCGTCTATTTCAAATACCAAGTCATCACTAATGTATTTTCTTAAATAGTCATAATTGAATATTTCAGGACTAGAATCAAATACTAAGTTTTGATAGAAATTCATAACATTGATTTGATCTTCCTTAGACAAAATTGGTGATACTTTAATAACTGGCTTTTTAGCATCTGGAATATCAACCGTCGAAACAATAAAGTCCACTGATTCCAAATTTATTTCATGCATCTGTGATATCGAAACGGCTTCAATGAAGTTATAAGAAGGAAGAAAATCCTTGATTCTATTAGCTATCAAATTAGAAGCAACAATACCATGTGGACAAACAAGAAGAATATTCTTGATCTTCTTTTGTTGTTCAATGATGTTTTCCACGTGTATTAGTAAATAAGCTACCTCATCATCATTCACTTTTATCTTTAGCTTATCTTCCACCGAACCCAAAATAATCATTATTAGATTAAATAAGGAACCAAATTCTTGGCGAATGTCTTCTTTCATACTATTGCTTACAGTAATTTGATTTCTTAAACGAAATACCATGGCATTAAGATGCAAAAGTAAATTCTTTACTAATATGTCATTTTCATCAATTTTAATATCAATGGTTTTTTCAAGCTTATTAAGAATTTCTCGATAAATTTGCATGTCATTATCGTCAATCTTATCAAAATTATCAATGTCAAAGCGATCAGCCATCAAATAATCAGATAAGAATTCCGCATCATGTTCATTGAAACTTAAAGATAATTCTCTTCCTATACACTCTAGAAACTGTGAAGCTAATAAAGTATTAGGCAAGGCCTTAAGTCGATCGTAAGCCAATATTTTTCCATTGGATTCAATATGTTTACCATCTTTTATAAAACTAACAAGTGTAATCATTACCGAACAAATATGTGATACATAATGATCAGCTAAATTAATATTGAGCTTTTTTAAATATGTTTTTACCGCCTTAATAACCACATCAACAATATTCAAATCATAAAGACGATACCAATATTCAACCTTCTCATCAAACATATACCTACTAGATAAGGTTTCATTAATATAGATAATAGCGTTTATAAGTGTTGCGACATCACTATATTCACAAACTATCTCACCCTTGTTTATTAAAATATTGACGGAAGGAAAATCTTTTAATAAATCTTGGAAAAATGCCACATCTTTACGAATTGAGCTTTCAGATACAAAGAACTCACCACACAATTCATTGATTGTAACTTTTTTACCATGAATCAGCACTCTACTAAATATTTCATATCTTCTTGAATCAGGAGAATACTCATCAAAAGTATCAATGTTTTTATTTAAACCACTGCCACTTTTTACAACCTTTACACCCTTTGAAGGAACTTTAATCAATTCATAACCCTTTTCCTTTAAGTATGGTGTAACAACATCAAGATAAGAATAGACACTTCTTTTAGATATACCAAGGCTATTTGAAAAGCTTTCTGCCGTAACAACGCCTTGTTGCTTAATCAACATATCCAAAAGTTTCTTTTGCTTATCATTCATCTTCTTAACTCTTTAATTGATTCTCAAATTCTTTAAGTGATTTTAAAAGTGCATCCTCATTTTTATCCAACATATCTTTTTTATTAAAGATACCACCAGCTGTTCCAACATATTGATATCCACCGGCAAAATGTTCTTTAACATTATTAGTATTAACACCACCAACAGCCATCAATGTGCAATTTTTCAATGTTTCCTTAACCTTATTCGCATAGTTTTTACTCAACTCATTAGCTGGAAATACTTTGACAATATCAGCGCCATATTTAAGTTGTGTAGCAATCTCACTAGGAGTATAAGCAGCTGGAATAGCTAGAACATTATGTTTATGACAATAATCAATCATTTCCTTATCATAGCCAATTGGAGCTCATACAAACTTCGCTCCTGCATCAATTGCCGCCTTTAAATCATCAAAGCTAATTACTGTACCTGCACCAATATTTAAACTATCTTTAAATTCAGGTACTATTTTCTTGATGATATCAACAGCACCCTCCGTATTCATTGTAATTTCAACATCCTTAACAATTTCACCTTTTGTTAAAACATTACAAATACTCCTTACTTGTTCGTAAGTATAGCCTCGTAAAATACAAGTTACATTACCTTTCATATTGCATCTCCTTCTTTACAATTTGATTCTAGCATCTATAAAACTTGTGAAAATTTATCTACTTTCAATAATGAACTTGCAACAATGTAAACAAAAAACTCTACAAATTAATGTAGAGTCTATAAGAAAAATGTTTGATTACTATCTTATTTAAGAACTATTTGATTAATAGCTTCAATAATATCAACTACAGCACTTCTATCCACATAAGCGTAAGGCTTATCATTAACATAAACAAGACACTTACTACCATCATAGCGATAGAAATCCATTTTATAAGTTGGATAATTTTCATTATCAAGATTAAGAGTGATTGATACTTCCTTTTGATTATTTGTTGTATCATTTGTGAAGCTATCATCATTTAAAGAAGTGATGGCATTTTGTAAAGTAGTAATCTCTATTTCTTCATCGTCATACTTATAAGTATCCTTTTCTTTTGTAAAAGTATAATCACCATTATCTAAGTTGATATCAATTGAAGTGATACTATCAAAATCGCCCATAAAGATTTCTTTATGACGTAAATCATTATATGAATTACTTGTTAGAGCATCATAAGTAGAACTAGTTATTGCATAAATAATCTTTGAATCACCTACTCTTATATATCTTGTAATATTGTTAACATTCTTATCTTCATCAGATGCCTTATTATATTCTTCTAATTCTTCAACATTAGAAGAAACATATAAGGTCAAAGCTTGATTTTCATCGCCTTCCCTAGAAGTATAAGTAAGATTAATTGTAAGTTCTGGATTATCTAAACCATATTCTTTTAATTGTTCATCAGATACATTATAAGTAACACAATTATATAAATCTAAGTTCTTGATTGTTGAAATATAAGAATCAACCAAGTCATTATCAAGTGGCTTATCACTTGTAAAGTATGTATCATCCTCGCATAGACTAGTACCCTCTTTTTTATCTATAGTATAGTTTTCGCTTCCCTTAAAAGAAATACTTGTTACTTCTTTCATAGAAGGAATTTCATCATTTAAAATAAGCGAAGAAAGTTCAACATTATAACTATCATATGGATCACTTACAGCTAAATATACCTTGCCATCGCCAATATCAACATAACGTTGTTCATCCATCTTGGAGATATTGCCAAGTTTTATCGTATAAGTCTTACTATCAGTTGTGATATTAATGGTACAAACAGGGTTATCAAGTCCATATTGACCATAGTCACTTACATCATCAATTTCAAAACTCGATGAAAAAGATTTAAAGATGCCAAGTAAATCAACAATCTTAGTATTATCCAACGGGAAATTAGTATCATCATCATAAACAAAAGAATCTTCTTTAGTAAATGATAAAGTACTGTTATTAATCGTCCAAGATAGCTTTGTTACATCACTTGGATTAATCTCCAATACAACCTCGCCACTTGTTTTAATTTGCTCCTTCTTATCTGAAATATTAGAAACAATTAAGGTAGCTATTACAACCACTACTAAAATTGAAAGTAAAACGTAAATATTCTTTTTCTTAGACATGTTTCTTTCTCCTTTCAATAACTGTTAAAACACCATACAATACAAAGGCAACAGGAATAATACCAATCATCCAAGTCTTTAAAGTAGAAGAAGCAGAATCGGAAATAGTTAGATAATTATAATTTAAACTCTTACTATTGATTGATAAAGTATCTTCTTTACCTGTTAACTCTGTAATAGCGTTAAGAGCTAAATTAAGGTTAGCCCCAGAAGAATAAGAATTATAGGCATCTTCTAAGAAATAACTTGATGTAAACCAAATTAGTTGGCCATCATTGCCTGTATTTATCGATACACCAAGGGAGAATGGCCCATCAATATCGTTATCCTCTTTTTCATAAGTAGTAAGATTATAACCATCAATCTTACAATAAGAAGTAGATGATGAATCAAGTAAGGAAGTCACATTACTATCATTAACAGTTAAACCTAAAGCTAATGGGAAAATTACATAATAGTTTTCATCAATTAAAGGGTCCGTAATATCACTACTATTAAGCGTCGGCAGAAGCATATATGGTGCTTGGAAAGTATAGTAGTTATGATCGCTTTCAATTACTACGCCATCATTTTTACTTACACCATAGTTACTTAAAACACTATATAGATTGTCTAAAGTTGAATCATATACTGGTCCTGCACAAACTAGTAATTTGCCACCATTTTCTAAATAGTTTATAAGCATATTAGCTTCAACATCAGAAATATCGCTTGCTGGTGCATAAATTAACAATGCACTCGCATCACTTGGAATTTCATCAACATTTAAAAGCGTCAAAGAATCAGTTTCAATATTTTGTTTTTCAATTTGCTTAGAAAATTCACTAGGTAAATCACTTTCACCATGTCCTTGTAAAACATAAATCTTAGTTGCATCATCACTTGTTACATAAGAAATAGCCGAAGTTAAGGCGCCCTCGCCATCAAAAGAATAAGTATAAGAATATGTTGTATAATCAACATCCGTCAAATAAATATCACTATAACTTATATAACGATATTTATCACCACATTCAACAATCAAAGAGTTGTTCGCTACCTCATCACTTGTATAAGTAGCTGTAAAAGTAGGATAAGTATCAGGATTTTTCTTTACTACACTTATATGACTTGAAAGTGATTCATATTTGTTCAATAGATTTTCGATAACACTATCTTCTTTATCGGCTTGAACAACCCAATAAATTGTTACATCCTTATCCAAATTATTTACAACAACCTTAGTGGAACTTGTTATTGAATAAAGTTTAGAAGAACTAATATCATACTTGGTAATAGTACTTGGTAGTTTTGAAAACAATAAATTAACGCCAATTAAAATAGCCAAGATAATTACTGTTACTGTAATTGAATAAGAACCGCCTTGTAAGGCTACCTTATTTTTCTTTAAATCAAGCATTAGTTATACCTCCTTTTTTCAAGTGATTGCATACTTAAGAAAATCCCAAAGACAATCACTGATAAATAAAAGATAATACCCGTTATATCAAAAACACCATTTACGAATGTCTTAAAGACATTAAACAAAGACAAGGTTTTCATAAAATCAGGCAATAGATTAGTAAAACTACTATTAAAGAAAATATAGGCCACTATAGTAAGTAAGATTAAAATAGTTCCAACAATTATGGCGATAATATCGTTTTTAGTAAGTACCTTGATAATTAAAGCTATTACAATTGAAACTATTATTAAAGCCATTAAAGCACCAATGGTAGTACTAGATACTTGTTCAGATAGCGTTACACTATAATAATTAAATAAGAATAGGATAATTGAAATACCAGCCGCAAAGCCTTGATTATCAGTAAGCGATGAGATAAACATGCCTAATGCAATAAGTGCGCAACCCATCATAAAAAAGGCAAATAGACAGCCATAGGAAGTTGGCAAATAAACATCACCATATTTTGAGAAAATATAGGGATATACGGCAATAATTAATAATGGAATAAGATACATTACAACTAAAGAGAAATATTTGCCAAGTACTATTTCGTAAGTCTTAAGAGGCAGAGAATAAAGTAATTGATCAGTCTTTTGTTTTCTTTCTTCCGCAAAGCTTTTCATTGTCAAAATAGGAATAAATACCACAA
The DNA here is from genome assembly GCA_963623125.1 of Clostridium sp. CAG:217. Taxonomy (GTDB): domain Bacteria; phylum Bacillota_I; class Bacilli_A; order Erysipelotrichales; family Erysipelotrichaceae; genus Colivicinus. The sequence goes on along the minus strand of CAVFKJ010000074.1, from coordinate 7,044 downwards.
GACCAATACTGACAAAATTTAAAACATATTCAAAATTAGCTACAGAAGCTTGAATGTTATAAAGCATTGCCCCTACACCTACAAAAACTAGTAAGGCTGCGCAAAATAAATAGAAAGTTAAGCCATTGAAGGCATTTCTTAATTCATGTTTAAAGATCGCAAACATCTTTATGAACCTCACTTTCTGTAAGTTCTAAGAAGACATCCTCAAGATTGGCCTTCTTTTCTTCTAATTTGTATACAGCGATATCTTTTTTACCAAAATCAATAGTGATTTTGCCACATATTTGTTTTGAATCGACGTTGTCATTTAAAGTTACTTCAACATTATTGCCATCAATTGTATAAGTCTTAATACCCTCAATATTATTTAAAACATTTTCAATATCTTCACTACATGCATCACATTCAAAATGAATGCCACCAGAGCTTTTCATTAACTTTTCAAGATTATCAACTGTATCAAAAGCTACTAGTTTACCCTTAGAAATAATTAATACTTTTTCACAAATAGCCTGTACTTCCGATAGAATATGAGAACTTAAGATTACCGTATGGTCTTTACCAAGTTCTTTAATAAATTCTCTAATTTCAATAATTTGAATGGGATCTAGTCCAACAGTAGGCTCATCTAGGATAATAATCTCGGGATTTCCAAGCAAGGCTTGTGCTATACCAACACGTTGTTTATAGCCCTTCGATAAAGAACCAATAACTCGATTACTTACATCCTTTAGTCCTACTTTATTAGTGACATCCTCAATCTGTTTTTTAATTTCTTTACGATTTACTTTTTTCGCTTCAGCCACAAAAGTAAGATATTCATTAACTGTTTCATTTAAATAAAGTGGCGGTAGCTCTGGCAAATAGCCAATAAGTTTTTTAGCCTCTTGACTTTCCTCTAATATGTCATGGCCACCAATTTTAACACTTCCCTCACTAAGTGAAAGACAGCCTGTCATAATATTCATGGTTGTAGACTTGCCAGCGCCATTAGGCCCTAGAAAACCATATATATGACCATCTTCAATATTAAAAGATAAATCATTAACAGCTAGAAAATCACCATAATATTTTACTAAGTGTGATACTTCTATCATCTTTAACCCTCCTTACATCCTTTAGATAATAGAAAACCAACTTAAAATGAACTTGAAAAAATTATAAAGTAACGATAAAATTCACCTTTTCTTCAGATTGTATAACACAAATGTTTCCATTTAGCTTATCAACTATCGCCTTAGCAATCGAAAGGCCAATGCCACTTCCACTTATATTATTTGAATGCGATATATCATCACGATAAAAACGCTCAAAAAGACGATCTATTTCTTTTATTTGACCATCATAATCATTAATAACTCTAATTTCTATCTTCTTACCCTTTCTTTTGGCAATTAGTTCAATATCATGCTTAGAATACTTAATCGCATTATCCAATAGTATTGAAATACATTGTTGAAAGGATTGCTTATCGCCATTATAGATTAAATTATCTTCAATATCTTGTTTAAATATTTTATTTTTACCCTGTGCTAAATAGGTAAAAGATTCAACCACTTCCCATAAAGCCTCAGAAACAGAAAAAGTACTTTTATTTAAAAAAGGTTCTTCTTCATTAAGTCTAGATAAAGTGACTAAATTGCTAATTAACTTAGTTAGCTTATTAGCTTGTAGATTAATGTTATCAACCCACTCATCATTTTCATATTCCATCTTTAAAACATCAACACTAGTACAAATTGAAGTGAGTGGTGTCTTTAACTCATGGGAAGCATTAGTGATGAATTGTTTTTGAGCTTCCATATTTTTTATATAAGGGGCTATCGCATATTTGGAAAAGAAACTTACAAGTATAAATACTATAAGTAAAGACACTATGGCAATAATGATAGTAATCAAAAGTAATGTTTTCATCATTTCAATTTCTCTTTCACAGTTTAAAAACAGAATTACCGTTTCATCTTCACCACTCACTTTAAGATAACGATAGCCTTTATAGTAACCACTATTATTATTTTTTTCTTTAACATTATCGCCATATTCTATCGCCTCTTGTTTACTTAAAGAGGCAATATATTCTTGATAAACCTCTGTTTCATCACCATATTCAATAGAAAAGAACCTTATCATATAAGGAACTTCATTAGAATATCTATCTATTCTTTCAAGTGGGGGCGAACCACTTATACCATCTAGTTTAGCTTGATATAAACTAGATAAGATACTATCTTGACTTTTGGTGATACTTATATAGTTCCATACATTCACAAGGCATAACAGGGATAATATAACCACCAAAAAGGCCAACATTGATGTTTGAATAAAACGCCATCTTATCTTCTTTAACATATTTCTTCAAGACAATAGCCTACTCCCCTTATTGTCTTAATCTCTAGATTAGAATCGATTGTTTTAAGTTTTCTTCTTAAAAAGCCAATATAAGTCCACACTACATCAATATCCGCAATCGAATCAATATCCCATACTTTATCCATTAAATGTTCACTAGAAAAAATCTTTCCGGGATTTTTAAAGAATAGCTCTAATAGCTGAAACTCTTTATTATTTAATTTGATTTGTTTTTCACTTGCACTTAAATTATAAGTATTTAAATCTAGAGTAGTATTACCTTGCCTTAGTATAGAATTCATATAGAAGTTACTTCTTCTAGATAAGGCCTTTATGCGGGCTAATAATTCACTACTAGAAAAAGGCTTTGTAAGATAATCATCAGCCCCTGCATCAAGTCCCAATACTTTATCATTCACTTCACTTTTAGCGCTTAAAAATAAAACTGGTGTACTTATATTATTGTTTCGTATATTTTTAAGTACTTCAATACCACCTACTTTAGGCATCATAATATCTAAAACAAGTACATCATAACGATTATTTTCAATATAATTTAAGGCCTCTTGACCGTCAAAAACAATATCAACCGTATACTTATTTTTTTCAAGCATCACCTTTAAGGCTTTCGCAATACTTTCTTCATCTTCCGCAACTAATATCCGCATATAAGTATTATCACAAACGAAAATGAAATTAAGCTGAAAAAAAGATGGCATTTGCCATCTTTAGTTAAATATATATTCGTTATTATCTGATACATCGATATTGATATCTTTGATATCTGGGTTAGCTATAACATATCTAGCAAGCTTAGATTCAATTTCTCTTTGAATATGTCTCTTCATTGGTCGAGCACCAAAGTTTGGATCAAAGCCTTCTTTTGAAATCTTTTCAAGTGCCTTATTGGATATTGTAAGATTAATGTCATTTTCTTTCATCCTATTAACAAGTTGATTAATGAATTTCTTAGCAATATCCTTAATTACAACTTCATTTAATGGATTAAAGATAATAATTTCATCAATTCTATTTACAAATTCTGGCTTGAAAGCATTTCTAATAGCTTCATCATAACCCTTACGCTTTTTATCTCCATCTGTTTCAAAAGCATATTCACTGCCTAAGTTACTAGTCATAATGATAACGGTATTCTTAAAGTCAACGGTTACACCTTTTGAATCGGTAATACGACCATCATCTAGAATTTGTAACAAGATGTTAAAGACATCTGGATGAGCTTTTTCAATTTCATCAAGTAAGACAATTGAATATGGTTTACGTCTTACAGCCTCGGTTAATTGGCCACCTTCTTCATATCCTACATAACCTGGAGGAGCACCGATTAATCTAGAGACAGAAAACTTTTCCATATATTCTGACATATCAATACGAACAATCTTATTTTCATCATCAAATAATTGTTCGGCCAATGCCTTAGCAACCTCTGTTTTACCAACACCTGTTGGGCCTAAGAATAAGAAGGAACCAATTGGACGATTAATATCACCAATATTAGCTTTACTTCTAAGTATTGCATCACTTACAAGCTTAATAGCCTCATCTTGGCCCATTACTCTTTTAGCTAAGATATTATCAAGATTTAATAGCTTTTCTCTTTCCGTAGACAATAACTTCGTTACTTCAATATGTGTCCACTTAGAAACAACCTTGGCAATACTTTCTTCATTGACGATTTCCGAAAGCATATTGCCATCCTTATTAGCTTCCTTATTTTCTTTTATCTTTTGTTCAAGAGAAGGAATAGTCGAGAACTTAAGTTCACTAGCCTTTGTATAATCGCCATTTTGTTCAGCATTAGTATATTCAAGCTTAGCCCTTTCAAGATCTTCTCTTAAAGTTTTACTATTGATTAAAGCCTTCTTTTCATCTAACCATTTAGCATGTAAGCTATTATACTTTTCATTTACTTCTTTTAAATCATTTTGTAAGTCTTCAAGTCTTCTTAAAGCTTTTTCATCATCTTTTTCTTTCTTTAAAGAAACTTCCTCAATCTCAAGTTGTTTCTTCTTATGTTCAAGTTCATAAAGCTCAGTAGGCATTGAATCCATATCAACACGAGTAGCAGCACAAGCTTCATCAATCAAGTCGATAGCCTTATCAGGTAAGAATCTATCAGTAATATAACGATTAGATAAAGTAGCTGCCGCAATAATAGCTTCATCCTTAATAGTTACACCATGATGAGCTTCAAAACGATCTTTTAGACCTCTTAGAATAGAAATTGTTTCTTCAACACTTGGCTCATCAACCGTAACCTTTTGGAATCTTCTTTCTAGTGCAGCATCTTTTTCGATATATTGACGATACTCATCAAAAGTAGTAGCACCAATACACTTTAATTCACCACGAGCCAACATTGGCTTTAATAAGTTAGCCGCATCCATAGAACCTTCAGTTTTACCGGCGCCAACTAGATTATGAATTTCATCAATAAATAGAATTATTTGACCATTTTTGTCTTTTACTTCTTTTAAAACGGCCTTTAGTCTTTCTTCAAATTCACCACGATATTTAGCACCAGCCACAAGTGATCCCATGTCTAGTTCATATAGATCTTTATCTTTTAAAGAACTTGGTACATCGCCATTAAAGATACGCCATGCCAAGCCTTCAACAATCGCTGTTTTACCAACACCTGGTTCACCAATTAAAACGGGATTGTTTTTAGTCTTACGTGATAGAATCTCGATTACTCTTCTTATTTCATCATCTCTACCAATAACTGGATCAATCTTACCTTCTTTTACATCAATAACCAAATTACGGCCATATTTGTCTAGTGGATTTAGATTGTTTTCATCATTTTGATTATTCAACATAGTATCACCCCTTTCTTCTTTGATTGTTTCTTCTAGCTTCTTACGATTAAAGTTAATCAATCGTCTAAGACTTGAAGTAAATGTTGATTTATCAAATAAACAACAAGTAAATAAATCAAGTGCGCTTAAAAATTTATCGCCTCTTTGTTTCTGGATAGTACAAGCTTCATTATAAGCTTCAACTAGGTATCTACTTATAGTAGGTTCACTATTTGAATCATTACTAGGAAGCTTATCTAAAGCATTATTGGTATAGTTTATTAAGCTATTCACATCACACTTTAGCTTAGCTAAGATATTTCTTACATCCTCATCATCCAAAAAAGCTTTCATTAAATGTTCATCACTTAATTCAGGATTTTTATTATCCTTACAAACCGTCAAAGCTTTTACTAGTATCTTTTGACATTTTTCGCTCATTGTATCAAAGTTCATATAAACTCCTTTCTAGCACTTTATCATGTAGAGTGCTAAAATCAAATCTTTTTTAAGTAAGGATTACTCCTTACTTAAATGAATTCTTAAATTTTTCAAAAACTGATTCCTTACTGCCACTTCCTTGAAGTTTCTTATAAAGTTCTTTTTCTTCTTTAGAAAGCTTAGTTGGAATAGTAACCTTTAGGATAACATATTGATCACCTACCATATTGCTTCTAAGTGATTTAACACCATATCCCTTAAGTCTTAACTTTTGACCAGGTTGTGATCCAGCAGGAACAGTAAGTGAGACATCACCATTACATGTTGGCACATCAATCTTACAACCAAGTGTAGCATCTATAGCCGAAATTGGTACTTCAATATAGATATCACTACCATCTCTTTTAAAGTAATTGTGTTCCCTTACATTTATTTCGATGTATAAGTCACCATTAGGACCACCATTCTCGCCTCTTTCACCATAGCCAGCAATTCTTATTTGTTGGCCACTAGCGATACCAGCCGGAATTGATACATCAACTTGTTCCTTTTTGGTAACATAGCCTTCACCATTACAATATGGGCATTTAGCCTTAATATGTCTACCACTACCGTTACAATCAGGACATACACCAACCGATTGCATCATGCCAAACATTGTTCTTTGTTGGCGAGTAACTTTACCAGTACCCTTACATGTTGGACAAGTTTCAATATCTGATTTAGTCTTGGCACCTGTGCCATCACATTTTTCGCATTTTCGATCAACCGAAATGGTAATTGTTTTCTTAACGCCTTTTACCGCCTCAAGGAAATCAATAGTCATTTGTAGATAACGGTTTTCACCTCTACTAGGTCCTGTTTCTCTTGTGCTTCTTGAACCAAAACCTGAGAAACCACCACCCATAAAGCTTGAGAAGATATCGCTTAAATCTTCAAAGCCACCTGAGCTAAAGCCTGAGAAGCCTGAGCCCATATTGCCTTCTAAGCCATCAAAACCATAGTTATCATAAACTTGTTTCTTTTGTGGATCACTTAAGACCTCATAAGCTTCATTTATTTCCTTGAACTTTTCTTCGGCATCTTTTTCTTTATTGATATCGGGATGATATTTTTTGGCTAACTTACGATAAGCTTTTTTGATTTCATCATCGCTAGCACTTTTACTCAACCCTAATATTTCATAATAGTCTCTTTTAGCCATATATATCCCCTTTCTTTAGACAGTCCTAGAATTAACTAGGACTGTAATTGTATTAGTTCTTTGCTTCAAAATCAGCATCTACTACATCATCATTAGGATTTGAATTTGTAGTATTTGTATTACCAGCAGCTTGTTGTTGGTACATTGCCTCAGACATAGCTTGAGCGGCCTTTTCAAGTTCATCAAGCTTAGTTCTTAAAGTATCGTAATCATTATTATCGATAG